>JBGSTN010001011.1:0-6514 GCA_041736455.1 Burkholderiaceae bacterium
CGGCCACGACCGCGAAGCCGCGTCCCTGTTCACCGGCACGCGCAGCCTCGACGGCGGCGTTGAGCGCGAGGATGTTCGTCTGGAACGCGATGCCGTCGATGACGCCGGTGATGTCGCTGATCTGGCGTGAACTCTGCTGGATCTCGTCCATCGTGGTGACGACCTTCGCGACCATCTGGCCGCCACGTACGGCGACCTCGGTGGCCCCGGAGGCCAGCTCGTTCGCCTGTCGCGCCGCGTCGGCACTCTGCTGCACGTTGCCGGTCAACCGATCCAGGCTGGCCGCAGTCTGCTGCAGGTTGCTCGCCGTCTGCTCGGTCCGTGAGGAAAGATCCAGGTTGCCCTGGGCGACTTCGGAAGACGCCACCTGGATGCGCGCGCTGGAATCCTGCACCTGTTCGACGAGCAGACGCATCGACCGCTGCGTCTCCACCAGCGCGGCCATCAGACTTTCCTGGTCACCGTCCACCGTGATCGGCCGGCTCAGGTCGCCCTTGGCCATGTGAGACAACGCCTCTCGGGCCGACACCGGATCGCCACCGATCTCGTGCCGCAGCGTGCGATGGACTCGCCATCCGAGCCATGCTGCAACCAAGGTGGCCAGAGGCCCGAGCAGTCCCACGAACCAGCGATACCTGGTGTTGTGTTCGATGACCTGCTGGTATCGATCGAGCGACGATTTCGTGGCGTCCTTGTGCAACTCCAGCAGGCGGGCCTTCAGTTCGCGCCAGGCAGGCGTCTCCGCCGTATTGAGCAGATGCCTGGCAGCGGTTCCGTCGATCTTTGCCGAAGCGAGCACCTGGGCCTGTGCGTCCTCCCGAACCCGGACCAGGCGGCCGATCTCATCCAGCGCCCCGGCGACGGAAGTGCCTGCAATCAAAGCCCGTGCATCGCTCCTGCTGCGCTCGAATTCCTTGCTTGCGGTCGCGAGGTTTTCGAACGCCCGGGGATTGGCCGGATCGAGCAGGATGTTGCGGAGGGCCTGCCCCATCTGCAGGCCTTGCGCATACATCGAGTAGGCGCCATCAGCCAGCGCCTTTTCCTTGCTGATGTACTGGCCGAACTCCGCCTGTGTCTGGAAAAGAGCCCACTGGCTGACGGCAAGACCGGCCCCGAAAAGCAGCACGGGGAATGCAAACGACGCTAGGAGACGACGATTGAAGTTCATGGCTGAGGCGCTGTCGCGTGGTGAGCGTTGTTGGTCGACGAAGCGCTTGCCGTTCAGGTAGTCCAAGGACTCGTGTTGGCCAAACCAACACCGAACATGCCTCGCTACCCGATGAATCGTGCGCCCAGTGTCTTTTCTCCGATCGAACGAAAAGAACCATCGATGAATCAGAATTCGACGGAGTTGCGTCGGGGAGGTGCAGGCGGTCAGCAGCGAGTGACGGACAACAGACGAAACGGTCACGTGCGGTGATCATCTCGAGCGACCGAGAACCGTAGCGCAAGCCGCATTGCGCAAGAACAGGTTGATTCGGTCAGTCCAGCCGGCGCAGCAGTCGCACATGCATCGGGCGACCGAAATGCGCGCCGTCCTCGCGACAGTGTGGCGCGAAGGCCGCCTGCGCTGCGTCCCGCTTCGCGTCATCGATACCGTGATCGACGAACGTCGGCCGCATGATCCGTCGCTCGAAATCGGCAAAGTCGACGAAGTGCGCCGGCATCTCGAAGCGACGCTCGGCCTGCTGCATCCAGCGTCCGGTCTGCAACACGTCGTCGATGGCCGCCTGCGCTGCGGCACGAACCACGCCTTCGTCGTTGAACACGCGGATCACGTCGTTGAATGGTCCCTGGTAGACCGGCTCGGACACATAGAGATGACCACCGGGCCGGACGACTCGCGCGACCTCGCGCAGCGCCTGGGCAAGCGACGCGATGGGCACGTGGTGCAACGACTTGAGCATCAGGGCCAGATCGAAGCTCGCATCGGGAAACGGCACCGCCTGTGCGCCCGCGGCGACGAATTCCAGCCGCGCCTGAGGAGCGGCAAGGTTCTTTGCGTGCTGAAGGGCGTCGACCTCCAGGGCGATCGCGTGGCTGTCGGGATGGCGCGAGAGCAACTCGCGCAGTAGACTCGCCGCCCCGCAGCCGAGTTCGATGATGCGTTTTCCGGCCAGCGGGAGCAGTTCGGCAAGGATGTCGAGTTCGTTGGCTATCAGGGTCGGCGTCGCGGCATCGGTGTTCATCGGCATCTTCGTCTTGGCATGGCGGGGTGGCGTGCGAACGAGCGGCACGGAGGTCGCCGAGTCTACCTGCCGGCGTGGCCGTTCCGCGATCCGTCTGCGCGACTCATCGAACGATCATCCCAGTGCGGGATGGTGATCGCCCAGCAATTTCATCAGTGTCGCGAGTTCCACCGGCTTCACCAGGTGGTGATCGAATCCTGCTTCCGCACTCTTCTCGAGGTCGCCGTCCTGGCCCCATCCGGTCACGGCGACCAGCACGGTGTCCTTGCTCCAGGCTTCGGCGCGGATGCGGCGAGCGGTGTCGTATCCATTCAACACGGGCATGCCAATGTCGCACAGCACGACGCAGGGCCGGAACGCCCTCGCCGTCTCGACGGCGGCCGCCCCGTCATACACCGTACGGACCTCGTTCCCCATCACTTCCAGGAGTTCGCCGAGCGAGTCTGCCGAGTCGATGTTGTCGTCCACGATGAGGATGCGGCGAGGACCGACCGGCGCGGCCATGTTCCCGTCGGCGTTGCCCGGTGCCGAAACGTCGGTCCTGAATTCGGCGACGGGCAGGCGCATCACGAATTCACTGCCTCTGCCTTCGCCTTCACTGCGAGCCACGATGGTCCCACCATGCATCTCGACGAGACCCTTCACCAGCGAAAGTCCGATGCCCAGTCCTCCTGTCGTCTTCTCGAGCGACCGGTCCACCTGCGTGAACATCTCGAAAACGGTTTCGAGCATGTCCGCTGGAATACCGATGCCGTCATCTGCCACCGTCAACGTCACCATCGCGTCGTCACGCGCGACCGACAACCTGATGCGCCCGCCCTGGTGCGTGTACTTGGCCGAATTCGTCAGCAGGTTGGACACGGCCTGGGCCAGCCGGACCGGATCGCCATCGACGAAGATCGACTCGTCGGGCAAGTCGACGGAGAGTTCATGGCCGGCCTGCTCGATCAGCAGACGGCTCGTCTCCAGGGCGGCGGCGACCACCGCGCTCAGTTCGACCCGCTCGCGACGCAGCTCCAGCTTGCCCGTCGTCACTCGGTTCATATCGAGCAGGTCGTCGACCAGCCGGACCAACTGAGCCAGTTGCCGCTCCATCATCGACCGGGCATGTTCGATCGTCTCGTCGGCACCGGCCAGCCGGATCAGTTGCAGACCGTTGCGGATCGGTGCCAGCGGGTTGCGAAGTTCATGGGCCAGCGTCGCCAGGAATTCGTCCTTGCGCCTGTCCTGGTCACGCAGTTGGCTGACGAGCCGTTCGCGCTCGGCATCGGCGTGCTTGCGTGCGGTGATGTCCCGGAACAGGATCCCGACCTTGTTGCTGCCGTCACCGCCGAGGCGGAATGCCGAGACGTCGAACCAGCGGCCCCCCATTGGTCCGGCCTGATGGACGAAACGGGCCGTCTCCCCGGTCGAAGCGACCCGCCCATAAGTCTCGAACCAGAACTCCTCCAGAGCCGGGACGGTTTGTCGGATCGACTTGCCCGCCAGCCCCTGCATCCCGGTGTGCTCCTCGAACGCCGGGTTCATCACGTCGATCTGGTAGTCGATCGCGCGACCCGCCGGGTCGAACTCGATATCGATGACGCAGAACCCTTCGTCCATCGTGCCGAACAGGGTGCGCAGGCGTTCCTCGCTCGTGCGCAACGCACTTTCGGCCCTGACCCGCTCGACCGCTGCCCAGGTGCGCTCGGCGGTCTCCTCGACGAGCGACACCTCGGTCGAAGTCCAGACGCGTGGCCGGGCCGAATGGATCGCCAGCCCGCCCACGAACGAGCCGTCCTTGACCAGCGGAACACCCACGTAGGCCCGCGTCTGGATCGTCGCGAACGCAGCGCGCTCCTGCGGCGTGAGGGAGTCGACCATGTCGACGTCGGCCTCGATCGCATTCCGGCCGGACAGATAAGCATCCATCAGTCGGGTGCCGAAGGCGGCGAGCGGGTAGCGACCGGCCATCGACGCGACCCCGTCGGTGTAGTCCTGCTCGACCACGAAGTCGTCGCCGTGGATCTCGAAGTACGCCACCCGGCTTGCATCGATCCATTCGCCGAGCACCCTGATGGCCTCGGCCTGCACGGCGGCCGGGTCGGACAATGGCCGGATCGAGTCGGCCAGCGTGACCCGATAGGTCTGGCGCTCTTCGTTCGTTCGAAGACGTTCCTCCGCGTTCAGGCGGTCGGTGATGTCGCGAGTCGTTCCCGCCACTGCCTCGACCTCCCCGTCCGCGCCGATGACAGGAACGAAGATGTAGTCGTACTGGCGCAACCCGTTCGTCCCGTTGAACGGCACCTCGCCGCGGATCGGCTGCCGCGTGGCCCTGACGAGGTCGATCTCGCGGTCGTGCATGGCCGCGTGCCAAGGTTCGTATCCGATCTCCAGGAAGGTCTTGCCGATCGCATCCTCGTACCCCAGGCCCCACATCTTGAGAAGCGCATCGTTCGCGTACACGACCTTGTGGTCGAGGCTGAAGACGTAGACGAAGTCGGGCGTGTTCGTCAGAACGGTCTCGTACAAGCGCCGCTGCCGCTCGGACTCGCCGGCGATGCGGGCGACCTCTCTTTCCGTCGCCACGAAGCGCGTGATGTCCAGGTTGATCCCTGCCCAGCCAAGCGATTCGCCCGCTGCATTCTCGAGCGGTACGCCTCTCGCCAGGACGTGATACCACTGCCCGTCGACGCCCTTGATGCGATGTTCCCGGTCCCACTTGCCTCGCCGCTCGACGCATTCCCTCCAT
This sequence comes from Burkholderiaceae bacterium, assembly GCA_041736455.1. Taxonomy (GTDB): domain Bacteria; phylum Pseudomonadota; class Gammaproteobacteria; order Burkholderiales; family Burkholderiaceae_E; genus JAUIAI01. The sequence goes on from JBGSTN010001011.1 coordinate 4,921, forward strand.
GCTGCAATCGTCGCCTCGGCGTCGTCCGGATGCAGCACCGTGCCCCAGCCCATGTTGGAACACTGCTGCTGGGTCAACCCGGTCATCGTCAGGAACGACTTGCTCGCGTAGATATTGCGGCCTGTCGCATCGCAGACCCAGACGCCGAAGTCGATCGATTCACCGATCGCTCGATAGCGCGCTTCGCTTTCGGCCAATGCCTCGCGCTGGGCTTTCTGCTCGGTGATGTCGCGGATGAAGGTCGTCAGTCCGCCGTCCGGTGTCGGGTATCCCTTGAGCGCGTACCACCGGCCCCAAGGCTCGTAACGGTTCTCGAACTCGACCGTCACCTGCTGCTCCACGGCCCGCCGGAATTCGGTTTCGAGTGTCGAGCCGACCAGCGATGGAAACAATTCCCAAAGGTTGCGGCCGAGCATCTCGCCACGCTCGAGCCGGTTGATGCGCTCGGCTTCTGCGTTCGCATAGACGATCCGCCAATCCCGATCGAACCGGATGAATCCGTCCTTGACACTTTCGAGGGTCGCGGCGATCTGTTGCTCCCGCTGTTCGGCTTCGGCCACGACCGACGACCGCAATTCATTCTGGCGCACGACGGCCTCGGCGAGCAGGCTCTCCGCACGACAGCGAGCCTGCCGCATGGCGTGGCCCATCGACACGACGACGCCGGCGACCGCCAGATACAAGGCCAGACCCACGATGGCATTCGGTTCATCGGTCGTGAACAGATAGACCCCCAGGAGCCCTCCGATGACGAGCGTCATGATGGCTGCCGCGGTTCCCCTGAACCAGGCAACGAACGCGACGGCACCGTAGTAGGTGACGAACGGATAGTTGCTCCCGAGCACGGTTTCGAGGGACGACCGTGCCAACGTTGCGGCGAGGAGCGCCAGCGATGCAACGGCAGCGTCGAACCACCACGGGCGGGGCGGATCGTCCGGTTCCGTTCGGTCAGGTCCTGTCTCGCTGTCGTTCATCGGTCGTCCACCACGGCCAAACCTTATGTACTGTCCCGGCGACATCAATAGCACTTCGGGACGACGAGCGACCAAGAGGCCCGAATGTCCCCGTGCAATCAGGGATTTCGCCGTCGATCACCGCTCGATCCTCGGATCGACCGAACCCATCCTTTCGACTTGACGAGGGGCAGACGATCGTGATCGCCGCAAAGCCTCGCCCTGCTCAGCTTCGTTTGCGGAACACCACCACGTGCTGCCAGGGGAGCGCCGTCACCGTGTGCTCCCATTCGAGCGCGAAGACGGCGGCTTCGCGCTTGATCTGCGCCTCGCTCATCTTGTGCAGCGGTTTGATCGGCACACGCGGGTCTTCGGCCTTGTACTCGACGAAGACGAGTCGGCCGCCGGGCTTGAGCGCTTTCATCAAGCTCGCCAGCACTTCGTACGGGTAGGCCAGTTCGTGATAGACGTCCACCATGATCGCAAGATCCACCGAGGCGGCGGGTAACCCGACGTCGTCGACCGCACCGAGGCGCGGCTCGATCTGCGTCAGCCCGCTGCGTTTCACGCCCGCCTGCAGCAGGCTCACCATCTCGGGCTGCACGTCGACTGCCCATACCTTGCCGCCCGGCATCCCGCCC
>JBGSTN010001033.1:0-12065 GCA_041736455.1 Burkholderiaceae bacterium
GTCGTTGCCAGTGAGGTGCGCACGCTCGCGCAGCGCAGCGCCGAGGCGGCACGCGAGATCAAGGCCCTCATCGGCAACAGCGTCGACCAGGTCGAGGCGGGTACCGATGCGGTGAAGAGGGCCCGCGCGACAATCGAGGAGATCGTCGGCTCATCTAAGAAGGTTGACCAGCTGCTTGGTGAAATCACCACCAGCGCTCACGAGCAAAACCTGGGCGTGGTGCAGATCGGCCAGGCCGTCAACGAACTCGACCGGATGACCCAGCAGAACGCCGCCCTCGTGGAACAGTCCGCAGCGGCGGCTTCAGCGATGAAGATCCAGGCGAGCGCACTTGCGGACGAAGTCGCTCGGTTTCGCATTCCGCAGGAAGTCGCGAACGTCAACGTGGCCGCCCGCAGCGAAACCATCGCCGACTTCGACTTCGACAAGGCGATCGAGGCCCATCGACAGTGGAAAGTAAAACTGCGCAAGGCCATCGCCGACAGAGAAAAGCTGGACGCTAATCTGATCTGTCGCGATGACCAGTGCCCGCTGGGCAAGTGGATCCATGGCCCCGGCGGTCGTCGATGGGGCAGCAAGCCCTCATTCACCGAGTTGACGAAGCACCATGCCAACTTTCACATAGCGGCCGGTGAGGTAGCACGCAAGATCAACGCCGGACAGTTCGTCGATGCGGAGCGCCTGGTCAGTTCGGGTTCGAGATTCGCGCAGATATCGACCGATGTTTCGACGCTTCTGACCAAGGCCAAGCGCGGTCTGTAAATGTTGCAGTCGGCGTTTGGTCGCATATTCTGCAGCGTGTCGACACGCATCGGCCCGTCTAATGCGGTGCTCCTGTGCCAGGTTCTGTACTACTTCGATCCGCCGATCAAGACTGCGGTGGTGAATCAGGTGCTCACCAATCTGCGTCCTGGCGGACTGTTCTCCATCGGGACAGCCGAAGGACGCGTGGCCTGCAAGACGACGCTGCAGAGCACGGCGCCCGGTGCGTTCCGGGAGCTTGCCGCATGAAACTGGCGAATCAAGCGGCCGCCGCTCATGCGGCCCACCCCGCCCACGCAAGACTTGATCAGTCGACGCCGCACCATCCCGTGTACCGGGTACACCCGGGTGAAGTGGCGCTTGCCCAGCGGGGTGAGCGCCTTGATACCCTGCTTGGCTCGTGCGTGTCCGTGATCCTGACCGATGCCCGTCGCACCTTCGGGGCGATCTGCCACATCGTGCATGCAATGTCGCCGATCAAGCCCGTGCAATCCTGCGCATACGGTGCACAGGCCCTCGACGCACTCGAAGACCTGTTGACGGCTCGCGGTATCACGCCCTCGAAATGCATGGCCTATGTGTATGGCGGCGGCAACATGTTTCCAGGTCAGTATTCGCGCAAGCACGTCGGGGAGAAGAACGCCGACTGGGTGCTGGCGGAGCTGGCCGAGCGACGGATCGAAGTGATGCACGAAGACCTGGGGGGTGGCGTCTACCGGCGCCTGCGCTGGACCGTCGGATTCAGTGAACCTGAAGCGACCAGCGTCGCGGTCTGAAGCGGAGGACGACAACGTTCAAGGTCGATGTCGTGGACGATCCGGCGGTCGCACGGCCGATCCTGCAGCATCCGGACAATGACGATCCGGAGTTCGCGCTGATCGGCATCTCTACTGGATACGACAATTCTCTCGAGACAGAACGAATGCACAGCCTCAATGAAAATCGACAATCTGGTCGAAATGGTCAAATCGCCTCTGTCGAACAGCACTATTTCTACCCTACTTTAGGGTGATATGCATGCCCCTATCGGGTGAGGCCGTGTGTCGCCCGCGGAATTTGTGGCCGAGTCCGGAACCCCGCCCCGAAGGATATGCTTGAAGCGACTATCCGCGCCTTCGACAGACTGGATCCGGCCACTGCTGCCCTAGAAAGCCCCCTTCCCGCGCCCCGCCATACGGTCGTCCGATCATGCTGGACAGGCCTTACGAAGCGATGCTGAGGCACGGTTTATTGAGCCCCGCCCCCCATCGGCGTGCCAGACGTCGTTCCTGGGCAAGTTGCACGCGCGAGAGTTGGTTGCCGTTGTCTCTTGGAGATATCAGCGAGGTCAACCGTGCAGCAATCTTGGTTCGCCAGTGCGGCGCCGCAGACTCACGGCATCAACAAGGTTCCGAACTCTCGGACGCACACCTCGCCTGGACACTCACGGCCCGCCCTCGGGTTGCGCTGGTACTGCAGGATCGTTCCTGCGACTGTCGAAAATATTCAATGCGCAGCGCCAAGGTTTGGGTTTGGTCTCTCCACACTGACCTATCCAGTTTTGAGCGTTAAGTTATCAACCAACGGTACGTGAATTCGAGGCATTCATCCTCCCCTTTCTGGCTCAGTCACACACCAGTTACGCACCGCAGCCACTCGTTGTGGAGATCGTTCTAGTTACCGACGATGGCCATGCGGCACACCGTTCCGCACTGCCTCATGGCGCAACAGAACTCTCGGCGCCTGTTCAAAAGCCTGGGGTCAGATTGCTTCGTACGTACGCGCACCGGACGGATTGCTCGTGGGGTAGCTTTATTGCTCACGCGGGCCATGTTGTTCTCGCAACGACCAAAATCTGCAGTGGCACGGAAACTTTTAATTTGCAATGCACGTAAGTGTGACAGTCATTCGGCGATGAGAGCCGGATGACTCTCGCGGGAACCGCGAACTACCTTTTGAATTGCAGGGCATGGCCCGAGGCCGCATGGTTTCAAACATACTGCGCGCTCGACCGGAATCCAAATATAACGACATGACTGATATCGAACTGGCACTTCGGACCGCACTCAACGTCTTGCGCGACTCGGTCGAGTCCAGACGCATGCCCTCCGGGAAACTCCTCGATCTACATGCGCGTAGCGTCCATGAGCGGGCCATCGGCGAACTCGATAACCTGCTGCGCGAAGTCGCTTACGACGATTCATTGCCTTGAGTGAGTCTTCGCGCGTTCGAAGAGCCATCATTGGCGTTCCGTCAAACATCGTGCCGGGTGACGCACTTCAAAGTCAACTTGCGACGCAACCACCATCTCGCGGGTCAATCACCTTGATCGCGGCGTCAATCCCTGATTCGAACTTTCAAGACTCGTCGTGGGTTCCTAGACGCCGTCGTCAATCGACAGTGCACCAAACAAGAAAATGTGCGTCGCTAAACCGGCCGTGATGCACAGCTGTTCAGTTGGGACGACAACATGGCAATCTGCATGCTTGACCAAAGCGCATCGATGAGATTAAAGGCTGTCAATCCAGTTCGCAATATTGTCCCACGTCCAAACCATCATCTTCACACCGACCAGCTCAGTGGAATCACCTTTGTGAGCCCATATGCCGCGAATTTCCCTGTTCTCTTGCCGAGCGCATTGAATTTCCCACATCTGTTCACTAGAGACGAGGGCACTCTTGCTGACGATCGCTAACACACCGTCCGAACGAAGAATCCGGGTCCGCACGTTTCTTTCCAACTCTTCCTGGCTTGCGTCCATGACCGATCTATCCACGTAGTCAAATGGCGAAAGGGCATGCAGCGACCGCCCTCTGATCATGTTGCGGATACGCATGTCCTCAACTGCAAAGGCTATAAAAACGACTTTCCTATCGGCCATACAGGATTTCCGCAATTCCAACGACGCAAGGCGCGGCGGCAATCGAAGGTTAGCAGTCGCGAGGGCTGCGCACGCATCCGTCGCGACGGCGAGAGAGGTTGCCCGAGTTTAATTGGCATCATCGCACTCGTTCGCCCCGCTTTTCCTCGGGCCTTATTCTCCATAGGGAATCCTCCACGCGACCTATCGCTGCGCGGTCGGAACGCCGCCGTCCATCAGGATCAACGACGACTCGTCGGGCGGCCGCCCGTGGTGACCAACGACCGCTCGGATCCAGATCGCCCAGAAGGAATGCCACGGTTGTGGCAGCATCCGATCGATATGTTCTCTGTCGATTTCCGTTAGCGTAGAACGAAGCAAATCTTTGGCTCTCGATTTCGGCCAAGAGGCCGAAATCACGGTCTGCCAATGTTCGAAGTCACCCGATTTACTTAGTCGGCCCTGCAAATTCAGCCCGCCGTCTCAGCGCCTAGCAACCATCGCGAATTGTATCGCCCCCGCGCGATTGAATCGGCTGATCGTTTCTTCGACGGCCACGACAACACCAGCGCGATGAACGACACCTGGAGCGTTGCCCAGCGAAGGGCAAATCCGGCTTGAACAAGTCGATACTGGATCAGCGAGTTCCGCCGGTAGCTGGAATACAAGCAGGCCTGGCGTGGTGGCCCGATGGTGGCGGTAACTCCGCGCAACACTACGAGAATCACGCCGATTGGGTCGGCGCAATCAACATCTTAGCGGCAAGGCATGCCGTGTTGGCTTGTGGAGGAGCGGCGTAGTCGGGCCGTCCGGTGTATGCGTCCGGCAAAGGCATCTTGAATCAAGTGCGATTTGAAAGGATGCTCGTGTCCACTTAGTTAGGCGGACACATGGACACTAATCAGATCGTTTCTTCGAGTCGAAGCCGGCGGCGTCGGCATAGCGCGCAGTTCAAGGCGTCGGTGATTGCCGCTTGTCAGCAGCCTGGCATGTCGATGGCGGCGATCGCGCTGGCCAATGGACTCAATGCGAACATGCTGCGTAAATGGGTAACCGAAGCGGAGCACCGAACCGAGGCCGGTCGCCTTGATGAAGCGCTGGCATTGCCGGAGCCGATCGTTGCCGCAGCGAAGCCCGCGTTCATCCAGCTGTCGGAATCTGCGCGAGTCGAGCCGCCCCTGATCCGCGTGGAGATACAGCGAGCGGGCACGACAATCAGCATCGGGTGGCCATCGAGCGCGGCGCCCGAGTTCGGGACATGGTTGCGCGAGTTATTGCGGTGATCCGCATAGACGAGGCGTGGCTTGCAGTGGATCCGCTAGATATGCGTGCAGGACCCGACACAGCGCTTATGCGCGTGGTGCAAGTGTTCGGTGAGGCACGCGCGCACCACGCCTACTTGTTCGCAAATCGCCGAGCCAACCGGATGAAGATTCTGGTGCATGACGGATTCGGAATCTGGCTTTGTGCCAGGCGCTTGCATCAAGGCAAATTCACCTGGGCGGGCATGACGACGAGTTCGACGCTGTCGGTCTCGCATGATCAATTGCAAGCGCTGGTGATCGGATTGCCGTGGCAACGGATTGGTGAGAGGGCGACGATCCGCGTAGCGTGAAGCCCAGGTGGAAAGTACTGTTTGCGTGCGACGAGATATGGCATCATCGAACGCATGGAATTGCACGAACAGCTCAAGTCGATGGACGCGTCGCAGTTGCGCGAGTTCGCCGTCTCGCTGGTCGAACGGATCTCGCATCTGGACAGCGAGAATCGTGCGAAGCAGTTCAAGATCGATCAGCTCACGTACGAGATGGCAGTACTGAAGCGCTGGCGGTTCGGCGCGCGAAGCGAGCAACTGAACAGCGACCAGCGTCTCTTGTTCGAGGAGACGATCGAGGCCGATCTCGAAGCCATCGCGTTGGAGCTCGAGAAGCTCAAGGGCACGCAGGATAAGAAGCCGCCCAAAGACAAACCCAAACGTGCAGCGCTTCCGGCGCATCTACCCCGTGTGGACATTCACCATGAACCGGATCAAACGGTTTGCGGCTGCGGGTGCGAGCTCAAGCGTATTGCCGAGGACGTCGCCGAGAAGTTGGACTACACGCCAGGCGTGTTCACGGTAGAGCGACATATCAGAGGCAAATGGGTCTGCTCCAAGTGCAAGACGCTGATCCAAGCGCCGGTACCGGCACACGTGATCGACAAAGGGATCCCCACCGCCGGCCTGCTTGCGCAGGTGCTGGTAGCGAAGTATCTGGATCATCTGCCGCTTTATCGCCAAGAGGGAATCTTCGAACGGGCCGGCATGGGCATTGCGCGCTCGACCCTGGCGCAGTGGAGTGGCATCTGCGGCGTGCGATTGCAGCCGCTCGTCGATGCGCTCAGGATGGCAATGCTCGAGCGCACCGTACTGCATGCCGATGAGACGCCTGTCGCCATGCTGGTGCCGGGCAAAGGCAAGACGCACCAGGCGTACGTCTGGAGCTACGGTACGACGCAATTCGACGGCCTCCGGGCAGTCATCTACGACTTCGCCGAGAGTCGGTCGGGCGCCAACGCGCGCAGGTTCCTCGAGGGCTGGTCGGGCACGCTGGTTTGCGACGGCTTCCCGGGCTACAACGCGCTGTTCGGCAAAGACGTGGCAGAAGCGCTATGCGTTGCCCACGCGCGTCGCAACTTCCATGATATGTGGGCCAGTGGAAGAAACCCGATTGCGCAGCAGGCGCTGGAATGGTTTGGATTGCTCTACGAAGTGGAGCGGGATGGCCAGATGCTGGATGCCAGCGATCGGCATCGATTGCGGCAATTGAAGTCCAAACCGATCGCCGACTCGATGCACGAGTGGCTGGTGTTGCAACGCCAACGCGCCACAGATGGAACGTCGCTCGCGAAGGCCATCGATTACAGCCTCAAGCGCTGGAAAACGTTGATGCACTTCCTCGACGACGGGAATGTACCGATCGACAACAACTGGATCGAGGATCGAATCCGTCCTGTGGCCCTCGGCAGATCGAATTGGCTGTTCGCCGGTTCATTTCGCGGCGGCCAGCGTGCGGCTGCCGCAATGAGCTTGATCCAGTCGGCCAAGCTCAATGAAATCGATCCCTACCAATATCTGAAGGACGTGCTCGAGCGACTGCCGACACACCCTGCCAGCCGCATCGATGAACTGCTGCCGCATCGTTGGGCGTCGGCCTGAGCGCTTCGCTGCCAGATTGAATGCGTCTGGGCAAGGCGACTTGCCCAGACGCTTACCGTCCGGTGAAGCAAGAACCAGCCGAAGCGACTACGCAAAGTGACGTGTAGCGCCGTAGGAATCCCCTTCCTTTCCCCGCTCGCCTGGCGTGTCAGGGAGGCAGGGGCGGATGTCAATTCTCATACAGCACCTGGCGAAAAGAAAAGGCGTGCACATTGAAGTTCAGCAAACTCATGAGTCTGCGAAAATTGCTAGCCGCCGGGCCGCGATCCGTGAAGCGGCAAGGCGGACTGATGCACCGGTTCAGTCGGCTCCGATGAGCACGCGCACATGCGCGCCGACGCTGCGGGCGAGCGGGCTCAGCACGTAGCCGCCTTCGAGGCACGAAACGATGCGCCCTTGGCAATGCCGGTTCGCCACGGCCATGATCTGCTGGGTCACCCACGCGTAGTCGGCCTCGACGAAGTTGAGGTTGCCCATGTCGTCTTCGCGATGGGCATCGAAGCCGGCCGATATGTAGATCAGTTCTGGTTTGAACGCATCGAGTGCGGGAATCCAGTGGTCGGTGACGGCGGCGCGGAACGCATCACCGCCGGAGCGGGTGGGCAGACCGACGTTGACCATGTTCGGCCCCACGGCTTCTTCGCCGTTGAACGGATACAGGCCTTTCTCGAAGATCGAACACATCAGCACGCGTTCGTCGCCGCGGAATATGTCTTCGCTGCCGTTGCCATGGTGCACATCAAAGTCGATCAGGGCCACGCGCGAGAGGCCGTGCACGTCGAGCGCGTGACGCATGCCCACTGCCACGTTGTTGAAGAAGCAGAAACCCATGGCCGCCGCACGCTCGGCATGATGGCCCGGCGGGCGCACACAGCAGAACGCGGTGGCAGCGTTGCCGCCAAGCACCAGGTCGGTCGCATGCACCGCGGCGCCGGCAGCGCGCAGAGCAGCGTTCAGCGTGTACGGGTTCATGTTCGTGTCAGGATCGACCGCGTGCATGCCTTCGGAGGGGGAAACTGCAAAGATTTCGCGCACGTAGAGCGCCGCGTGGGCGCGGTCGAGTTGCTCTTGGGTGGCCAGCGGCGCATCGAAGGGAATCATGAAGTCGAGCAGCCCCTTGATCAACAAGTGGTCATTGATCGCACCCAATCGCTCGGGGCATTCCGGGTGATATGAGCCCATGTCGTGGCGGGCGCAATCGTCGTGGGTGATATAGGCGGACAGCATTTATCGTCGGTCTCCTCCGGGTGGATTGGTTAGTCGGGTGACTGTGCACCGCTACCGGAATTGCGATGGTCAATCTGCTCTGAATGTTCGATAACTCATGGATATATCGCAGTGCATGAAAACTGGCTTGCCAGATAACCGCAACTGGACAAAATCAAGCGCCGTTAGGCGGCGTTGCCGACACCGTCGATTCTCCCGTCCACATAAACGCCGCACGCGAGCAAAGGCAATCACACCAACTACATTGGATCTCGGTCAAATTGATGCACAACCGATCGCGAGCGAACCTGCTGCGCACGGTACGTGGCGGCATCGGCCGACCGCGCCCGCACACTGAAGTCGGCCCCCTCCTTAGCGTTCCGGTCCATTCCAGCGATTGGCCGCACATTGGGTCCTACCTCAAAGCTACCGCCTATGTGCACGAAATGTCTGACATGGTGTGCTGGTTTCCAGGTCTCGGACATGGGCCGCCGTAAGGAGCGGGCTGCGTGACGGCCCGCGAAACACCGTCCCGTTCAGAGGCGTTCGAAGATCGCCGCGATGCCCTGGCCACCACCGATGCACATCGTCACCAAGGCATAGCGACCCCCCGTGCGGTGCAACTCGTACACGGCCTTGGTGGCCAGGAATGCACCCGAGCAGCCGATCGGGTGACCCAGCGCGATGGCACCACCATTCGGGTTCACCTTGCTCAGGTCGAACTCCAGGCCGCGCGACACGGCGATCGCCTGTGCCGCGAAGGCTTCATTGCTCTCGATCACGTCCATCTGGTTGAGCGTGAAGCCGCCTTTCTTGAGCGCCAGGTGGGTGGCCGGGATCGGTCCCTCGCCCATGATCTCGTTGGACACGCCAGCGACGGCGTAGGACGCCAGGCGCGCCAACGGCTTGTGGCCAGCGGCGGCTGCCACCGTCGCATCCGCCAGCACGAAGAAGGCCGCACCGTCGTTGATGCCCGAGGCATTGCCGGCGGTCACCGAGCCGTCCTTCTTGAACGCCGGCTTCATCTTCGCCAGGATCTCCAGCGTGGTGTTCGGTTTGACGTGCTCGTCGGTGTCGAATACCACCTCGCCCTTGCGAGTCTGCTTGACGATGGGCACGATCTGCGATTTGAAGCGGCCCTCGGCAATGGCTGCCGCCGCACGGCGGTGCGACTCGACGGCGAGCGCATCCTGCTCTTCGCGCGAGATGCCCCACTTGGTGGCCAGGTTCTCCGCCGTGATGCCCATGTGGCCGACGTCGAAGGGGTCGGTCAGCGTAGCGACCATCATGTCGATCAGCTTGGTATCGCCCATGCGCGCGCCGCTGCGCATCGCGGGCGACAGATAGCCACCGCGGCTCATGACTTCCACGCCACCGCCGATGCCGTAGTCGGCATCGCCCAGCAGGATGTTCTGCGCCGTCGTCACGATGCCCTGCAGTCCGGACGCGCACAGGCGCCCCACCGACATGGCCACACTCTCCATCGGCAGGCCTGCCTGGATGGCTGCCACACGGGCCACGTAGGGAAAGCGGCCCTCCGTGGGAATGGTGTTGCCCACCGTCACGTAGTTGATCACCTTCGGGTCGACGCCCGAACGCTGGACGGCTTCCTTCATCACCAGGCCCGCCAGCTCGGACGGTTCGATGTCGGCCAGTCCCCCACCGAAGGTGCCGATCGCCGACCGCGCTGCACCCAGTACCACCACATCTCGCTTGCTCATGATTTGTCTCCTCGACATTCAATGGATATGTATTGAAACAACTGCATCAACGATTACCTGCAGCGCAGCGGAAGTTCTCCTGTTCCTCCGGCACCGATGCAATCCGCGCAAGCGTGCCTCGATATCGCTCACCAGCAGGAAAATCCAGATCCTCCGGGCGATGCCTCGCGCCATGTCTTTCCAGGCCGAAGTCGTGTCCGTTGGGGCGCGCACGATGCTGTTGCTCAGCGCGCAATCGACAACGCGCACCGCGCGCGGAAGACGCAACGAACGCGCGCCAAGTGCTTGTCGCAGAGAACAGGGCCGAAGTGCAGGTTGACTACCATAATTTAGAATGCTCGACTACCGTTTGATGCGCCGCAATGTTTATGAAGAGCTTGCGAAATTATCTTGTTCAGCAGGTCTCCCGGATCTCATCGTTCTTCGGAAAGGTCAGTTTGCAACAGCGCTGGCAGCCTCGAAGTGCACTCAAAAAGGTCTACGCTCTGCGGGCCGGCTGTTGCACTTTGCGTCGAGCCACCGACCAGGGCCGGCGTGTCGCCCCTGACGGGTCCATCCCTCACGCAACATCAACTGGCCGCAGCGCGCTCTCGCTTACATCAAAGCGAAATCACCTACCTTAAGCAATGCAAACACATCACTATCGGACGAAAAGGCAATCTCCTGCTCGACACGCGCCAAACCTGCGCGACCGTTGATCCTGCAGTTCGCGATAGCCCGCCTGGCTACGCCCTCCCGGCCGCGCCAGCGACAGTTACATTCTCATCCTGTTTGCCGCTGCGTTCGCATCTTGATTGTCGCTGTGCAGCACCTTGAGGACGGTACCGCGATCGTCCAAGCCGACCACCTTCTTGCCCACGCCTCCCACGGTTTGGATCACTCTCGTCTACGACAGGTGTAGAAAGAAGACGCAGCACTTCCTCCTCGAACTGTCGGAACGTTCGCATGAGCAACCTAACCGTTTGAGTTCAGCGGCTGGCGAAGGCAGTCCGCTGGAACGAAGGGTTGGGCGTCACCACGGATCGTAGGTGCCGACGCTCCACAAGTGGCCCTCTAGGTCTCGGCAGCTAAAGCCTCGACCCCCATAGTCTTCGTCTTTGATCTCAATCTCAATCTTTGCGCCGGCGGCCTTTGCCTGCCGATAGACCAAGTCTGCATCTGAAACTATGAGGTACGGACTCTGCGTTTCCTTGCCACCAATCTCGTCCGGTTGCGTGGTTAGATCACCGAACTCGCTCTCGATTCTGGAAACGGAGCCCAGCATGACCATCCCATTTCCGAAACTGAGCTGGGCGTGAGCAATGGTGCCGTCGTCGTTTGGCACAACAAGCTGCTTCTCGAAACCGAAGACCAAGCAAAGCCATTCGATCGCCTTCGGCGCGTCGCGATAGCGCAAACATGGAACTACCGTGGCACGTGTGTTCTTTGCGGTACTTGACATGTCAGACTCCTATGAAAAGTGCACCTGTCAAACGAACCAAAGTTGCGCCCCCCGGCCAGCCGAAAACTTATTGAGTTTGCGTTAAGCCGCGCTCTCGCCGTATCAACTTTACGTCAAATCCAATTGACGTAAAGTTGAAACTTCTCGGGGATTTGACGTAAAGATGCGACCTTTCTGGTACGAGAAGCGCATTTTCAACACAGTCGCCCGAACAGCGTCATGCTGTGCGGAAGTACTTTGCGAACGTTCTGCTCATCGGCCATCAAGAATGCCTAGAGCAACCTTCCTTTTCTTCGTCTTGTCACGCGACGATGAAATCAAACATGAAATCTCGCGATCGCATCATGTGGTGAATTTTCGTATCACAGTGTCGGCGGCACATATGCGCTCCAGCGCGTGCCGTTGACATTGGTATTTCCGCGCGAACTGAATTGATGCCTTTTCTCCTATGAAGATTCCCGAAAATCCGATCTCGCAGACGGTTGATCGTCGATGATGTCGTCAGTCATTTCGACGACGGTCGCGGGTGCCGACCCTCAAGCCAAGGTAACTTTCCTGGACCGTTTATCTTCCAGCTACTCGTCATCTCACGCGCCGCTCATGCGGTCGATAAACACGACCATCGCTTGTCTTATGCGCATCGATCTGGATCGCTGACACATGCGCACTAGTGAACGTTTCCTTGTGCGCGGTGCGGACCTTATTCGTGGTGACGCCGACGATTCGTTGGGGGATATCATCTTTACGTCAATAATGTTTCAACTTTAGGTCGTTTGACAACGACGATCGTGCCATAGCGGTGACCTCGTGCGATCGCCCAGTCGTCGATGCCGACGACTCGAGGAGGCGTCTCGCTCTCGCGGACGCCGGCCCGTCGCACCTCCCGCAGCACGGTGGCCC
>JBGSTN010001036.1:0-1736 GCA_041736455.1 Burkholderiaceae bacterium
GCCGCCGACGATCAACCCTGTCGCCGTTGACAACGTCGTCTCGCCCGAAGAGGCCAAGCCCGGCGTGACGATCAGCGGCACCGCTGCAGTCGGGGCGACGGTTTCGGTCAACTGGCAGGGGGTGGCGAAATCCGCCACGGCGGCCGTGCCTGCGATCGGTGCTTCCGGGGTTGGTGTCTGGTCGGTTCAATACGCACCCGCCGAAGTGCCGCAACCGGGCCGTACGACCGTGCAGGCGACGGCCCGCAACGCCGGCGGCACCAGCGAGGTCACGACCGTCGTCGTCGAAATCCAGTCGCCACTACCACCACCGCCAGGTCCCCCCACGATCGACCCCGTCACGGGCGACAACAGCGTCTCTGTCGCCGAGGCCGGGCGAGGGGTGACGATCACCGGTATCGCACAACCGGGTGCCGAGGTGGCCGTCAGCTGGGAAACGGTCACGAAGACGGCGAAGGCGACGTCGGTTGCGGCGAACTTTCCTGCCGGCTACTGGGCGGTCGCTTACGACGCCAAGGAAATTCCAGCCGCAGGTCGCACCACCGTGTCGGCCCGGGCCAGCAATGCCAGTGGGCAGGGATCGCCGGCGACAGTCGTGGTCCAGGTCGTGGCGCGAAACAGCGTCACGATTGCGGTGGCAGGGGACAACTTCATCTCGTTCTCGGAACAGTCCAGCGGCTTCGTCGCACAGGGCCGGACACTGCCGGGAAGCCGCGTGACCGTCGCGTGGGACGATGGAAGCGACGAATGCTGCTCGGGTCCTGATTCACGCGAGGTCACGGCCAATTCCGATGGCGTCTGGAGTATCAGCTATCCGGCCAACGCCCGGCTGGGATCGTCGGGTTTCATCGTCACCGCGACGTCGAATCATCCCGACAGCGGGGCGGCGGTCGCACGAGCGGAGGTCGGCGTCGCAGTTCTGCTCTGACCCGTGGCCCTCGGACTGGTCGTGATGGATCACCGCGGTTCACGTTGCGCCGAGCCGCGCGATCGCAAAGTCGGGTATTCCGTTCGGGCTGATCGTCACCGGAGTCTGCCGTCCCTCGGTCAATCGATTGACCTGCTCGGACACGTAGAAGTCGAGGCCCTTGTAGGTGACTCGTCCGGTACGCTGAAAATCAGCGCCGCCGCTCAGACCTTCGACCACCGCTTTCGTGAACGCACCGTTGCCCCACGCATCGTTTTCCTCGGAAAGTTGCCGCCCCGTACTCGACGCGAACACGATCACACCGTTCTCGGCCGACGCGAGGTCGTTGGCGAATCGAGTCAGTTCGCGATTGCCCTTGCCCGACACGCCGACCGCACCGGCGTTGCAGGTGTCGACGAACATCAGTGCCTTGCCGCGAATGTTCGCGAGCGTGCTGCGGATCGCGTCTTCCCGCACACCGGTCTTGTCCAGACTCCTGTGGTCGCCATCCCAGGGCAGGAACGAATAGCCGACACCGGGTTCGCTGATGCCATGGCCGGCCATGAACAGCACGCCGATGTCTTCGGGCCCGACGCGCTGGCGCAGCCAGTCGAATGACGACAGGATCGCCTGGCGGCCTGCCTGCGCATCGACGAGCACCTTGACCTCGACATCGCCATACAGACGACCTTTCTGGATGGCCATCGCCTTGGCGAAGTCCTGCGCATCCTTGGCGGCCAGTTGCAGCCGGTAGGCCGGCTCGCGATAGGCGCTGATGCCGATCGCGAGAACGACGAGGCGGCCTGGCGCCTTGATTGCCGCGAATCGC
>JBGSTN010001052.1:0-15649 GCA_041736455.1 Burkholderiaceae bacterium
GCGATTCGCCGGACGCCCCGCGCCAGTTGGTCGAACAGGGCCGGGTGGATTACCTCGTGCTCGATTACCTGGCCGAAGTGACCATGTCGATTCTCGTACGCGCGCGCCAGAAATCGCCGGAGGCGGGGTACGCGCGCGATTTCATCGATCAGGTGATGAAGCCCCTTTTGCCGGCCATTTCGGAGCGTGGCATCCGCGTCATCGTGAATGCAGGGGGCATCAACGTGCCCGCCTGTGCCGCGGCGCTCCGGGGACTGGCCGACGACGCAGGCCTCGCGCTGCACATCGGTACCGTAGAGGGCGACGACGTGATGGAACAGGCCGAAGCGCTGCGCGAGCAAGGTGCTCTCGAGATGTTCAGTGGCGCCCCCTTCCCCGACCGGTTCGTCAGCGCCAATGCCTATCTGGGCGCCTTTCCGATCGCGGCGGCGCTGTCGGCGGGCGCCGACGTCGTGATCACCGGACGCGGTGTCGACAGTGCCCTCGCGCTGGGAGCATTGATCCACGAATTCGGTTGGCAGCGCGACGACCTCGATCAACTCGCCGCCGGTACCCTCGCCGGCCACCTGATCGAATGCGGCGCCCAGGCAACCGGCGGCAACTTCACGGACTGGCGCGATGTCGTAGAAGGCTGGGACGACATGGGCTACCCGATCGCCGTCTGCCGGGAAGACGGCATGTTCACGATCGAGAAGCCGGCCGATACCGGGGGACTTGTGTCACGATTGACCGTCGGCGAACAGATGCTCTACGAGATCGGGGACCCATCCGCCTACATCGTGCCCGACGTCGTCTGCGATTTTTCCGCAGCCGTGCTCGAGGAGATCGGGCCCGACCGCGTGCAGGTCTCCGGCGTCAAGGGTTACCCACCGACGAACACGTACAAGGTATCCGCTACCTGGGCCGATGGTTGGCGCAGCCTGGCCGCGACCGTGATAACAGGGTTCGATGCGGTACCCAAGGCGCAGGCTTTCACTGCCGCACTCCTGGCCCGCACCCGACGCATGTTTGCCCGGCGAGGCATGGCCGACTACCGGGCCACGGCCATGCACCTGATCGGCGCCCAGACACTCTGGGGATTGAATGCCGATGCCGATGCACGACATTGCCGCGAACTCGTTCTTCGAATCGACGTGCATCATGATCAGCGCGAAGCGCTCGAGCTGTTCTCCAAGGAATGCACGGGCGTGGCGCTATCGATGACCACCGGCCGATGCACGGCCGGCGATGCGGGTCGTCCGAAGGTGACGCCGGTGATCGCGCAATTCGCTTTCCTGCTCGACAAGAACGCGGTCGACATCGTCGTGCGTGTGGACGAGGCGATCGTCCCGATGCAATCCGATCACGTCGAAGCACCGGCTGCGCTGCCCCGTTCCGCATGGCATGCATCGGCGCGACCGGCGGCATCCGACGCGGACCTGCCGTCCCTTTCTCCGATCGATGCACCGGTCGAGGTTGCGCTGATCGCACTCGCGGTGGCGCGCAGCGGTGACAAGGGCGATCAAGCCAATGTCGGCGTAATGGCCAGACGGCCGGAGTACCTGCCGTACATTCGCGCGGTGCTGACGCCGGAGCGCGTACACCATTGGTTCGCCCATGTGTGCGAGGGCTCGGTGACCCGTTACGATCTGCCTGGCAGTCACTCCCTCAACTTCGTGCTGACAGAATCCCTCGGCGGTGGCGGCACCTCGTCCCTTCACCTCGATTCCCAGGCCAAGACCTATGGCCAGCAGATCCTGATGATGCCCGTCGTCATCCCCGAGGCGCTCGCCGCCGGTCTGCCAGCGGAGGGAAACACCCGTGTTACCTGAAAAGCTCACGTAGAATCGCGCGGGAACGCTTCTCCCCCGGACCCCCGCCATACCATGAAAACCCCGATCCGCCTCGTGCCGCTGGTGGCAGACGGTCTTATCGACTCCGTCCAGCGCCAGTTGATGAGTGGCAAGGAGGCGATGGTCTACGTCGTGCTGCGAGGCGATGAGCAGTTGTGCGCGAAGGTCTACAAGGAAGCCAACAAGCGTGGCTTCCATCAGGCAGTCCATTACACCGAAGGTCGCAAGATCAAGAACACCCGTCAGGCGCGGGCAATGGCGAGAGGCAGCCGCTATGGCCGCCAGGAACAGGAGGCAGCCTGGCAAAGCGCCGAAGTGGATGCCCTGCGTCGACTCGCGGGCGCCGGCGTGCGCGTCCCCCAGCCACACGATTTCCATGAAGGCGTCCTGCTGATGGAGATGGTTGCCGACGAAACCGGCAATCCTGCGCCACGCCTCAACGACCTCGAGTTGACACCCGAGATCGCGCGCCAGTTCCATGATTTTCTGATCCGCCAGGTCGTGAAGATGCTCTGTGCCGGGATCGTTCATGGCGATCTTTCCGAGTACAACGTGCTGGTCGATCAAGGTGGCCCGGTGATCATCGATCTGCCGCAGGCCATCGACGCCGCCGCCAACAACAACGCACAGGCGATGCTCGCGCGAGATGTCGACAACCTCGCGGAATACTTTGCCCGCTTTGCGCCGGAACTTCGCGACACCCGCTACGCGAAGGAAATCTGGGCGCTGTACGAGAGTGGCAAACTGATTCCGGACAGCCCGCTCACGGGCCGGTTCGAGGAAGCGGCAGAAGCTGTCGATCTGGATGAAGTGATGCAGGTCATCGACGATGCGCGTCGTGAAGACGCGATTCGGCAGGCAGGCCGCGACGCGGCCCGCGACTGACGCGACCGGCCCGCTTGCTGAGTCGCGGACGATGAGTGCGAACGGACGCGGCGCGCTCTACATGATCATCTGCATGGCGGCGTTCGGCATGAACGACGCGTTGATCAAGCTGGTGTCCCCTCACCTGGGACTGTTCCAATCAGTCTTCCTTCGGGGTGCATTCGCTACCGTGATGATCGCGTTCTTGTGGTGGCGCAGCAAGGCGCACGTGGGCACGATCGAAGCTCGCGACATGGGGTTGATCGCCCTGCGCCTGATCGGCGAGATCGGTGGCACCGTTTGCTTTCTTACCGCGATCTTCAACATGCCCCTTGCCAACGCTACGGCCATCCTGCAGGCCATGCCCTTGGCAGTGACACTGGCGGCGGCGATGTTCCTCGGGGAACGCGTCAGCCGACAGCGATATGTAGCGATCGGCATCGGTTTCGTCGGCATGCTGGTCATCATCAGGCCGGGCTCGGAGGCGTTCGATCGAAATTCGCTCTGGGCAATCGCATCATGCGGGTTTCTCGTGCTGCGCGACTTGTGCACACGCCAGCTTCCGGCATCTTTGCCCTCGTTGTTCATCGCGCTCGTCACGACCGTCACGATCACCATCACCGGCGGTGCTGTCGCGCTGACACAAGCCTGGGCTCCGGTATCAGCCAGCCTATTGATGATGCTCGCCGTCGCTGCCGGCTTCGTGCTGGCCGGGTACCTGTTCAGTGTGATGGCGATGCGTACCGGCGATGTCGGAGCCGTGTCGCCGTTTCGCTA
Source organism: Burkholderiaceae bacterium (assembly GCA_041736455.1). Taxonomy (GTDB): domain Bacteria; phylum Pseudomonadota; class Gammaproteobacteria; order Burkholderiales; family Burkholderiaceae_E; genus JAUIAI01. Next base: position 3,474 of record JBGSTN010001052.1, read on the forward strand.
CTCGATTCTTATCTGGGCATCCTTGCTCGGAATCGTCCTGTTCGATCAGTGGCCGGATTCGGTCACCTTGTTCGGTAGCGCGCTCCTCGTGGCAGCCGGCGTGTATTCACTGCGGCAACGCGGCTGAATAGTGTACTAACTTCGAAGCGATTGGTTTTTTTGCGGGCGCTGTTTTTGCTCGAACTCGTTGACTGTACCGCAACGTCTACGGGGTTAGTACACTTCGATGGCGGACTCTTCGACACCGGATCTCTTCGCCTCTTCCAGCAATGCCGAGCGCCTGTCTGACCTGAAGCAGCGTTTCGAGCTATGGATCGACCATCGCAAAGCGGCACCCTCTTCAGCGCAACGCGCGGCACGGGCGTTGCGTGAGGAGTCCGCCGAGGTCTATCGCGACATGTGGGGCGAGTTCGCAGCATGGTGTATCGATCATGATGTCGATCTCGAGACGATCGACCAGACGAGCATCGACGCTTTCCTTGCCTCGATTGGCGGTCCCGGGCTCGCCACGCCACGATATCTGCGTCGGATGCTGCGACTCATTGCACGAATCGATGCCTTCGACTCGGAACGATCCGGTCGACCCGCGAATGCGGGCCTGCTCGCGTTGATGTCCGATCCGCGCTATCGCTTCGCCGACAGCGAGTCCCAGGACCAGCAACCCGAATTCCTGACCGCCAGGGAGTCTGCCGCATTGATCGCTTTCGTCACCGAGCGCCATGCGAACGCGAACCCGGCGCGAAACTGGAAATGGCAGACGGTGCGGGACCGGACTGCGGTGGCGCTGCAACTCGGCGCCGGGATCACGCCGGGTGAAGTCCTGGCGTTGAAGGTACACGCGGCCATCGTGACAGGCGGCCGCGTGCGCAATGAACCGTGGGCGCTGAAGGTTCCCGGCAATGGCAATCGACCTGCACGGCAGACACCCCTGCCCGCTTGGGCTGGTCGACAACTCGCCTATTGGCTGAAAGTGCGTGGCGAGCATGCGATCACCGGAGACGTGATGTTTCCTGCGACACGCAGTGGGCGGAAGTGGAGCAAGAATGGCGGCTTCAAGTCGGTCCGTGCGGTGATGCGGGACGCCGGGCTGGCGCAAACCGCAGGCGGTTCATTCAAGTTGCGGCACACGTTCGCCCTGCGTCAGCTCAGTCATGGGCATGCACCGGAACAGGTGGCCCTGTGGCTGGGTGTCGACGATCCGGAAACGATGGAGCGGTATCGGCGGGTGATATTCCGGCCGGTGGACGTCGTTTGAGATCGAAACCATGCATCGCACCGATACGTCGACACGGCCACGGATATGCCCTCTATCTCTGCAAGGATGTCCGGTCCCTCTGCCGCATTCAATCGCTCATCTGCGATGGATGACGATTTCAAGGTAGTCGCTCGGCGCCCTCGAGATGGCGGTGGAACTGAGCCCGAGCTTCGCGCTGGGACACTACACGCTGGCTTTCGTGCACGCCCAGTCCGGTGACCCTCACAAGGCGATCGTCGAATCGGACCTGTCGCGATCGCTCAGCCCGTTCGATCCGTTGCTGTTCGGATTCTTTGGATCTCGGGGCTTGTCGCTGATGCGACTCGGCCGCTACGGCGAGGCCGCCGATTGGGCATCGAAGGCTGCCGCCAGGCCAAATGCTCACGTGCAAATCCTGGCGATCGCCATGCACTGCGTCGCACTGGCCATCCGCGCGGAAGACGCAGCGTCGCTAGCAGCGACCGTCAAGCGAATGCAACCCGGTTAGCGTGTCGACGACTTTTTGAGGGCATTTCGCATGGATCCGGATGGCGAGGCGGTATTGCGCAGCGCAGCAGGTACGATGGTCGGCAGCGCAATGAAGCCGACGGCCGAGAGCGCGTTTTCCGCGCGTACATGTGCTGTCACGCGAAAGCGGCCCCGTTTCCCTAAGAGGAACGAGAATTGTCGCCGGGTTCATCACGACGAATTGCGGGGTCTTCCTCCTTGGTCCGAGCCTTGCCTGCGCGTTCGGCGCGTTCGAGTTCATCCGCTTCGTCCTTCGACGTCGGCTCGGCATCACGTGCGGCCTGCTCCACCTTGCCGGAGTCGACAAACTTCTTCGTAGCGTCGTCGTATTGGCGAGCGGCCTCGTAGTTGCCTTCGCCTTTCGCTTTCGTATTGTCAGTCATGCTGTACTCCCGGTTCGTCGGGCGGCGATCGTTGCCACCACGAGTGGCAAGGCAACCGTCATGCCCGTGCGGTGCCCGGAAAATCCGAGCGGGGATGAACGGAGGCGGCGCCGTTCATCACCCACGCAGGCGAGACAAGTTTTTCGCGCACCTTGTCATCACTCCTCGCCCAACTCGGCAGCGCCGTCGTCGGCCGCTGCCGGATCCATCGCAGGAAGACCGAGATGATTGACTATCCATTTCGCGCAGGCGACCAACGTCGAACGAAACCAGCGGATCGCTCTTGGCAACCATGATGATCACAGCGCGTAGGCCGTTTAGTCGTTGTGCAACCAGCCGCCTCTTATGCGGGCCCCCGGCGCGCCCCAGTTCGCCAAAGAATTCGAAGGGCCTTACAGCCCGGTGCTTGCGGAGCAACCCCGCGTCCCGTCAGGCACTACAGTCGACAACGTGACCGCCGCCCGGCCGATCATGCATGCGGGCAACTGCGTGCTCGATTTCGCAACGCCCAACCTCATGCAGTACTGGCCCGGCGGCACCACTTACTGGGCGGATCGCACCCTGACCCCTTGGTTGCGCGATTGCGGCCAGGCGGCCCTCCTGGACCTGCGCTGGTCCAAGTACAACCATATGGACGTCGGTTTTGAAGATCCCGACGTCGGGTTCTGCTTCTCGGACCCCGACGCCAGCCCCGCCTATATCGATGACCAGGGCAACTGCACGCTGATCGACTCGAACAGCACGCCGCACTCGTTCGTCACGACACACGACTGGGAAGAGGTACTGGTGCTGACCGCCTACTACCAGAACGACTATGCGCGGGTCCCTTTCGACCTCGAGCGCATCCGCATCGTCTACCCGCAGGGCGCGCGCGTCTGCTACCGCAAAAGCGATACGCCGCCCAGCAACGGTCCATGGGAGGCCGCCGACGCCCAGGGTCCGGGCACCGATGCGTCGACGGTCGGCGGATGGTACTGCTGGCTGCATCTGGAAGCCGGACACTGGGTCCTGTCGGCTCGGGCAGATGACGTGGTTGCGGGGAAGATCACCGGCTCGGCGGTGACGCCCGGCACGTTCGCGATCGACGACATACACGGGGTCGTCCATTGAGCATTGAGGATACGTCTCCTCAGAAAGCCCCTGCCGAACGACGCCAATGGCCGGGCGTCACACCCATCGCAGCGCGAAAATGTGCATTGAATGTCGAGAGATCTCCGAAGCCGGCGCCGAACGCGATCTCCGCGATCGGCCGATCGGTCGCCGCGATCTCGGCACCTGCTCGACGCAATCGGGTTTGCAGCAGATAACGATACGGGGTGAGTCCGACCACGCGCGCAAAGGTCCGCAGGAAGTGGAACTTGCTGATGCCGGCGATCGCTGCAAGGCGATCGAGGTCGAGGGGCTCATCCGCGTGTTCCTCGATGAACCGAATCGCGTCGGCGACACGCCTTTCGTCACGAGCCGTCGTCTTCGCGGTCGGGGCTTGCGCACGAGCAGCGATTCTCGCCACCGCATGGGCAAGCCGAATGGCCGCTTCCTCGGTTGCCAGGCCTGCCGCGTCGACCATCGCTTCCATTCGTGAGGCGAGCGGCGCCAGGCCGATCGAAGCGGGCAACGCGGGCGTTGCGAACTCGAACTGCGCGTCGCCCGTCGCATCGGCGGCGATCTCGTTGAAATAATCGGGTCGAAAAGTGAAGGAGACACAGCGGTCGCCACGCCCGTGTTCGTGGGCGCATTGATAGCAACGGCCGGCTGCGCCAAGCAGGATCGCGCCAGGATGCATCAGGCTATTGCCGGCATGGGTACGATAGTCGAACGAGCCCGACAGGACGACCGCGAGGGTCACGCCCTCATGGCTTTCCTCGAAAGGTCGATCGTCCGGGCCTGCATCGCAGACGTATTCGATCGCCTGCCAGCCGTCACCGGATGCGATCCGGCGAACGCTGGGCGCGCGGAGGACCTGCTGCATCGGCATCGGGGTAGGAAGCATCGGCATGGTCGAAGTAGGCGTCTGTATCGGAGAAGCATAGCAATTTTCCCCAAGACCGATAGGGGTTCCTTGATCATGCTGACGTCTCCAGGCCATCAGGCCAGACGACTGAGGAGACTGAAATGCTCGACCATGTTTCGATTGGCGCAAGTGACCTCGCGCGCGCCGCCGGGTTCTACGATGCCGTGCTGATTTCGCTGGGATATGCTCGGCTCCACCGCGACGAGTCGTCTCTCGGATACGGCGACGGCCGCATCGTGTTCTGGGTAGGCGTCGCGCAGCACTCTGTGCCCGCCGATTCGAACTCCGGACTGCATTTCTGCTTCGTCGCGCCGACGCGCGCCAGCGTCGATGCATTTCACGCGGCCGCGCTGGCCAACGGCGGAAACGACAACGGAAAGCCGGGGTTGCGTGCGGACTACGGGCCCGATTACTACGCGGCCTTCGTGATCGATCCGGACGGCTACCGGATCGAGGCCTACTGCGGCGCCGCGGCCTGAGATGGCGACCATCGTCAAGGAGATCCGGGTGAATGCGTCGCCTGACACCGTCTGGGATGCGATTCGCGAAATCGGTGCACTGCATACGCGACTCGTGCCCGGGTTCGTCGTCGCCACGAGCGTCGAAGAAGGTGGTGCGGTGCGCCTCGTGACGTTCGTCAACGGCATGACGTTGCGCGAGCCGATCGTCTCGTTGGATGAGACACGCCGCCGCCTCGTTTGGTCCGCCCACGGCGGCCGTACGACGCACTACAACGCTGCCGCTCAGGTCCTTCCGGACGGCGCAGGTGCGCTCGTCGTCTGGACTGCCGATTTTCTGCCGAACGAGGCAGGCAAGGAGATCGATATCGCCATGACTGCCGGTGCCGCGGCGATGAAACGAGCGCTCGATGTCGAAGGGTCGCGCCTCGACGCAACGTAGTGGTCGACGTCGTGATGTTCTCGCCGCCGCCGCGCGAGGATCGACGCGGGCTGGCGGTTGGTCGAATAGTTGCCTCGAGGCGTCGCATCAGGGCATCCCTCGTCGGGCCGCAACGAGGCACAAAGCTTGCCGTGCAAGGAATGGCGAACCGATCCTTGGAGTGACCAATGGCAGCCACCGGGACATCGAAGGCGACGAAATCGAATCGCGGGAAAGTTACCACGAAGAAGAAGCGAGCCTCTCGATCGAAAGCAACGAAGTTCCGGAACAAAGCAGCGCAGGGAAAGCACCGGAACGACGCCGATTCTCCGGTCTGGGAGCGGGACAATCCGAAGAGCGAAGAGCATCAGCCCCTGAGTGCTAAAGCGAAGGCGACGGCAAAGCGACGGGCAAAGAAGGCCGGACGGCCGTACCCGAACCTGGTCGACAACATCCATGCCGCTCGCGAGGAGAAGCAGTGAACACGGCAGCGAAGAAATCCCGCAAGGCGTCGACGAAGAATTCGACGAAGAAGTCCGGAGCAACCACGACGAAGGCCGCGACGAAGGATCCGAAGGGCGGTTTGACGCCCGCTGGGCGTGCGCAATTCGAACGCACGCAGGGAGCTCACCTGAAGCCGGGCGTGACGAAGTCCTTGGGCGAAATGACGCCTGACGAGATGCGTCGAAAAGGCAGCTGGGCGGCGCGTTTCTACGGGAGAAAGACACTGCCACCGCTACGCAAGCCAAACGGCGAGCCGACGCGATTTGCGCTTTCAGCCCATGCCTGGGGCGAAAAGGTGCCTACGAATGAAGCCGAGGCGCGTACGATTGCTGACAAAGGTCGCGAACTGCTTCGGCGCTACAAGGCACTGAAAGCAGATCGGTAGCCTAGATTCGCAACTCGGTTACGGATTGACAGTGACATGGGCATCGACTACGGTGCCCCGGGTCGGCATGAACGGCGCTGCAGTCGACGCCGAGGGTCACATAACTAAGAACTATCTACCGGAGACGAGCATGAACCGAAAATTTTCACTGGGCCTGTTATCGACCCTGGCGCTTCTCGCGTCCTGGGCAAACGCGGCCGGCCCATCGGCAGGAAAGCCGGAGCATATGGTCGTGGGTGTGGACAGCAAGGTCACCTGGGGCGCGGACGGCAAGGTTCAGTTGCTGCCACCGGGGGGAGATGCGGTGGTGATGGTCGACATCGGAACCGATCCGGCGAACCCGAAGATCGTCGCCAGCCTGCCGTTGATGAACTCGATCTTCGGTCCGCCCACCAATCTCGCCATCACGCCCGATGGTCAGGTGGCATTGGTCGCGAATTCGATGGATTGGGTCCAGGACGGCACGAACTGGAAGGCTTCGCCCGACAACAAGCTGTATGTGATCGATCTCACGACCAATCCACCGTCGCATATCGACACGGTTTCGGTCGGCAAGCAGCCCTCGGGCATGTCGATCAATCGCGCCGGCACCCTGGCGCTGATCGCGAATCGGGCCGACAACTCGATCAGCGTGCTATCGATCAGTGGCAAGCAGGTCAAGCTGGTCGACACGGTGGTGATCGGTGAATCGGTGGCGCACGTGGCATTCACGCCCGACGGCAAGCGTGCCATGGCGGCCAAGTTTCCCGGACACAAGGTCGCGATGCTCGAGGTGGACGGCCAGAAGGTCAGCTACAACAAGCGCGACCTGGCTGTCGGTCTGTGGCCCTACAACCTGGCCATCGCACCAGACGGCAGGCTGGCGTTGACTGCCGACAACGGCAACAACGGCGGCTCCGATGGCAATGTCGATACCGTGTCGGTGGTCGACCTGGAGGCCAAGCCCGAGCGCGTGATCGACAAGGTCGTCGTCGGTGACGCACCGGAGGGCTTTGCGATCAGCCCGACAGGAAAACTGGCCGTCGCGGTGCTGCTGCGCGGTTCCAACAACGTGAAGACCGAATTCTTCTACAACCGCAACGGCAGTGTCGTCGTGCTCAAGATCGACGGCAAGAAGGTCACCAAGGTCGGCGAGGTCGAGGTGCAGGGCCTGCCCGAAGGCGCCGTGTTCAGCCCGGACGGAAAATGGCTTTATGTCGGCAACTTCATCGACGAAAACATATCGGTGCTGCGCGTCGATGGCGACATGGTGACCAACACGGGCAATGTGCTGAAATTACCGGGCCGGCCGGCTTCGATGCGCGGACGATCGCAGTGAGCGAAGACGGGCGTCGACTCGTCGAGGACGAGGGGCGCCGCCTGTGTGGAAACTCGTGATGCGATCAGAGGCGCTCGAGTTCGAACCTGAACTCGGCATGGCCGATTTCACGATTCATCGTGTTCACCATCTTCGGTCTGTGAAAGGAGCCTAGTCGGTCCCGTTCCTGATCGGTGCCGATCTGTAGTTGCTCGAGGACTTCCATGACGACCATGCCGACGATGCTGGAATTTCCGTCTTCGACCTTGACGGAGATTCCCACCGCTCCGCTTGCTCCGAGGCGCTCGGTCTGATCCGAAGCACGCACGCCAATGCCGTAGCAACCATCGGCACCCTGTTTTCCGACCAGAGCACCGTCGTACGCGTTCATCAGCTCGGTACAGAAGCGTCCCTCCCCGGCCACAAGTTCCGGATACGCGGTCATTGCACCGAATATTCTTGCCAGTGTCGAAGTACGTGAATCGGTGGCGCCTTGAACGGATGCGGCGATATCTGCGGCGCCGGCCAGTTTCGCGTAGATGGTTGCCAGCGTCTGCAGCGGGAAGGCCGGCGTGGGCAGGTTGCAGCCATCGATGGCCCATTCGATTTCGTCGGCTGACAAATTGCACAGTTCAGCGACCACCTGCTTCACTCGGCGCTGCATCGGATGCGAGGGCTCATGGTACCCATCGATGCTTGCGCCGAGCGCCCTTGCGCCTGCCAACATGCCGACGTGTTTGCCGGAGCAGTTGCTGCATACGGCAGTAGGCGTGAAAGCCCGTTTGATCCAGGCGCGACCGACCGCCTCTGAAATCGGCACGTGGCCGCCGCACTGGAGATCTGCTTCCTTCGCATCGATCTTCGACAGCATCGATCGCACCCGCTCGATGTGGCGGTCTTCACTACTGTGCGAAGCGCACATCAGCGCGACGTCCGCCTCGTCGAAGCGGAACCGCTCGAACGCGTCTGTCTCGAGGACGGCCAAGGCCTGTGCAGGTTTGGCTGCGGACCGCGCGAGCGTCATCCGTGAAGGGTCGCCGAAAGCAGACAACAGCGTGCCGTGATGGTCCACCACAGCAACATGCGCCGAATGAACGTTTTCGATCGAATTGCCTCGATAAGTCACCAGGGCGATACTGTTCTTTTCCATACGGCTCGTATCTCTCGAAAGGCCGGACAGCAACGGGCACTATCGTATCCCGGGCCGGGAAGCAGAAATTCGAGGCGCCGTTTGCATCGCGACAGCATCGCCCAGGCTCCGACCGATCGCCCTGACCTCGGTTGACGCGCCTGAATCATGGGCAAGAGTCATGCCGTCGTCGACGAGCGAACAGACGGCGGCTGGTTCGAGCACGTCGATCTCATTTCGCTTCGAGTCGGCCAGGGGCGTATCGGACCGACTCGAGTCACGCGAGCCGGCTAGAATCGAGGGCTAGTCTTCCCGCTCCACCCTTCCCACCGCAGGTTCACCATGAATTCCGCCTACCGCAAACCCCTGCCGGGCACCGCCCTCGACTATTTCGACGCCCGCCAGGCCGTCGAAGAACTCCGCCCGGGCGCCTGGGCCACCCTGTCCTATACGGCGCGCGTGCATGCCGAGAACCTGGTTCGCCGCTGTGACCCGGCCATCCTCGGCGAATGCCTGACCCAGATCGTCGAACGCAAGCGGGAGCGGGACTTTCCGTGGTTTCCGGCCCGCGTCGTCTGCCACGACATTCTCGGCCAGACGGCGCTCGTCGATCTGGCCGGACTGCGGGATGCAATCGCCGAACGGGGCGGCAATCCGGCGCTGGTGAATCCGGTCGTGCCGGTGCAACTGATCGTCGATCATTCGCTTTCCGTCGAGTGCGGAGGTTTCGATCCCGATGCGTTCGAGAAGAACCGCGCAATCGAGGATCGCCGCAACGAGGACCGGTTCCACTTCATCGACTGGACCAGTCACGCGTTCGAGAACGTCCACGTGATTCCGGCCGGCAACGGGATCATGCACCAGATCAATCTGGAGAAGATGTCGCCCGTGGTCCACGCCACCGACGGGGTCGCCTTCCCGGACACGCTCGTGGGCACGGACAGTCACACCCCGCACGTCGATGCGCTGGGCGTGATCGCGGTCGGCGTCGGCGGCCTGGAAGCCGAGACGGTGATGCTGGGCCGCGCGTCGTGGATGCGCCTGCCGGAGATCGTCGGCGTCGAGCTGGCCGGAACGCGTCGACCCGGTATCACGGCCACCGACATCGTGCTCGCGCTCACCGAGTTCCTGCGCAAGGAGAAGGTCGTCGGTGCCTATCTGGAATTCCGCGGCGAGGGAACCGCCTCGCTCACGCTCGGTGACCGTGCGACGATCTCCAACATGGCACCCGAATACGGTGCGACGGCGGCGCTGTTCTTTATCGATGAACAGACGCTCCAGTACCTGACGTTGACCGGCCGCACCGACGACAACGTCGAACTGGTCGAGACCTACGCGCGGACGGCTGGCCTTTGGGCCGACACATTGGCCGGCGCAACCTACGACCGTACGCTGCGATTCGATCTTTCCAGCGTCGTGCGCAACATGGCCGGCCCGTCGAACCCGCACGCGCGTGTCGCCACGAACGACCTGGCGAGCAAGGGCATCGCCGGGACGTGGACCGACACCCCGGGACAGATGCCCGATGGCGCGGTGATCATCGCCGCGATCACCAGTTGCACCAACACGAGCAATCCACGCAACGTGATCGCCGCCGCACTGCTCGCGCGCAATGCGAACCGCCATGGACTGACCCGCAAGCCCTGGGTCAAGACCTCGCTCGCGCCCGGCTCCAAGACGGTCGAACTCTACCTCGACGAGTCCGGCCTCACGCACGATCTCGAGCAGCTCGGCTTCGGCATCGTCGCGTTCGCCTGTACCACTTGCAACGGCATGTCGGGCGCGCTCGATCCGGTGATCCAGCGGGAGATCATCGACCGCGACCTCTATGCAACCGCGGTGTTGTCCGGCAATCGCAACTTCGATGGTCGCATCCATCCGTATGCGAAACAGGCATTCCTCGCCAGTCCGCCGCTGGTCGTCGCCTATGCGATCGCGGGCACCATCCGCTTTGATATCGAACGTGACAGTTTCGGCACGACGGCCGACGGCAAGCCGATCCTGCTGAAGGATCTCTGGCCCTCCGACGAAGAGATCGATGCGATCGTCAAGGCGTCGGTGAAGCCAGAGCAGTTCCGCAAGGTCTATATCCCGATGTTCGAGCAAAAAGCTGGCGCCGGCGAGGCTGGGAGCCCGCTCTACGACTGGCGCCCGCAGAGCACCTACATCCGCCGACCGCCCTACTGGGAGGGAGCGCTCGCCGGAGAACGCACGTTGCGGGGCATGCGGCCGCTCGCGGTGCTCGGCGACAACATCACGACCGATCACCTGTCCCCGTCCAACGCGATCATGGCGTCGAGCGCCGCCGGCGAATACCTCGCGAAGATGGGCGTGCCGGAGGAGGACTTCAACTCGTATGCCACTCATCGCGGCGACCATCTCACCGCACAGCGTGCGACATTCGCGAACCCCACACTCGTCAACGAGATGGCCATCGTCGATGGTGCGGTCAAGCGAGGTTCCCTCGCGCGCATCGAACCCGAAGGCAAGGTCGTGCGCATGTGGGAGGCCATCGAAGCCTACATGGCGCGCCGTCAGCCATTGATCATCGTGGCCGGCGCCGACTACGGCCAGGGTTCGTCGCGCGACTGGGCGGCCAAGGGCGTGCGACTTGCCGGAGTCGAGGCGATCGCCGCCGAGGGTTTCGAACGGATACACCGCACCAACCTGATCGGCATGGGTGTGTTGCCGCTCGAGTTCAAGCCCGGCACGACCCGCACGACACTGGCAATCGACGGCACCGAGACCTTCGACGTGGTCGGCGACAAGACTCCACGCGGCGACCTCACGCTCGTGATCCATCGCAGGAGCGGCGAGCGTGTCGAGATGCCCGTCACCTGCCGGCTCGACACCGCCGAGGAAGTGTCGATCTATGCGGCCGGTGGCGTGCTGCAGCGCTTCGCGCAGGACTTCCTCGAATCAACCGCGGCAGCATGACGCCCACCACTCACAGGAGATGACCATGGCGCATGCGCCGCAGATCAAAGTGCCCGCGACCTACATGCGTGGCGGCACGAGCAAGGGCGTTTTCTTTCGCGTGCAGGACCTGCCCGAGGCATGCCGGAAACCGGGTGACGCGCGCGATCGGTTCCTGATGCGCGTGATCGGCAGTCCCGACCCCTACGGCAAGCAGATCGACGGCATGGGCGGGGCCACGTCGAGCACCAGCAAGACCGTGCTGCTCGACAGGAGCAGTAGACCCGAACACGACGTCGACTATCTGTTCGGCCAGGTCTCGATCGATCAGCCGTTCGTCGACTGGAGCGGCAACTGCGGCAACCTCTCGGCTGCCGTCGGTCCGTTCGCGATCGCCAACGGCCTGGTGGACGTGAGTCGCGTCCCGAAGAACGGCACGGCAGTCGTGCGAATCTGGCAGGCGAACATCGGCAAGACCATCGTGGCGCACGTGCCGATCACCGAGGGCCAGCCGCAGGAAACTGGCGACTTCGAACTCGATGGCGTGACCTTCCCGGCCGCCGAAGTGCAACTCGAGTTCATGGATCCTGCCGCCGACGAAGACGGCGAAGGCGGTGGCGCCATGTTCCCGACCGGCAGACTGGTCGATAGGCTCGAAGTGCCCGGCATCGGCACATTCGATGCGACGATGATCAACGCCGGCATTCCGACCATCTTCCTGAATGCCATGGACATCGGTTACCTGGGTACCGAATTGCAGGACGACATCAACAGCGACGCCAAGGCGCTCGCGATGTTCGAGACGATCCGTGCGCATGGCGCGTTGCGCATGGGGCTGATCCGGGCACTGGGAGAAGCCGAGAAGCGACAGCACACGCCCAAGGTCGCGTTCGTGGCGCCGCCGGCGGAC
>JBGSTN010000020.1:0-4721 GCA_041736455.1 Burkholderiaceae bacterium
TGCGCCACCGCGGAAGCCATCTCACCGACGACCGCCAGCCTTTCGGCCTCCACGGTGCGTGCTTCCATCGAACGCAGCATCCGGCGCGCGTGCCAGGCAACGAAAGCCAGCGATCCGTAGAGCGCGATCGCGCCGAGCAGCGCGCCCGTCCAGACATAGCGCTCGACCGTACGAATTGCAGCGAGCAGGTGGACCGGCGACTTGTAGACCTCGACGGCACCGACGACCTCATCGCCGGCCTCGTTCCAGATCGGCACGTAAAATTCGATGAACTCGGTGACGCCGGCCGGAAAGCTGACATGCTCGGGTTTGTGATCGCGGTCGACATTCTTGATCTCGGGAGCGAACTCGCCGCGGAATGCCCGTTCGAGATCGGCGTTGTCACTGAAAGACTTGCCGATCATCGCCGGATTGCTCGACCACAGCACCGATCGGTCGCCGCCATAGACATTGGCGCGCACGACGTCCGGCAGCACCGACACGTGCGAGAAGAACTCCTCCATCTCGGGCGCCTGGCCATCGAATTTGTCGCCATGGAAGTACTTGTGTGCCCGTTGCACATGCACGATCGAGTTGACGATCTCCATCGACACCACCGCATCGCGTTCGAGCATCTGGTGCGACATGTAGCCCACCAGCACCCAGGCGAGCATCAGGCTGTTGATGACGATGGCGAAGAAGCTCAGTCCCATGAACCAGCTGCCGAGCCGGAATTCATGTCGACTGCGGTCGATGGCGATCTGGGGAAGATGACTGTTCATTACCTGGTGCATGGTCATCGCGGCCTGGTGGTCGATCGGGAATCATCACTGTGCCAGCGAGTGTAGACAGACGGTGGCGCTGCAAGAACCACCAAATCCTCGCAAGTGGGGCATTTCACCCATTCGCCGCGACGGGTGGTTTCGCCTCACGATCGCGGGCCTTACGATTCCGCGAAGACGCGAGTTTTCGCACAGACCCTGTGCGGGATCGCGCCCATCGTCTCCTTCCATTGATTGCCCGCCCATGCCGGATCAGCCTTGATGAATCCGATCCTCATCGCCGAAGACGAACCCGTTCTGGCGCGTAACCTGGCCACCGTGCTGAGTCGGGCCGGATACCGCGTCGAGGTGGTCAATTCCTTCGCGGCCGGCGCGGCAGCCCTGGCCGGGGCGGCCTTTGCGCTCGTGTGCGCCGACATCAATCTCGGCGATGGCTGCGGTCTCGCACTGTCGAAGCGGGCGCGCGAGGCAATGCCGGAAGTACCGATCATCCTGATGACCGGCCGCGATGTCGAAACCTACCGTCGTGAAGCCGCATCGATCCAGGCGGCCTTCCTGGCCAAACCGTTCGCGCTGGACGTCTTTCGCGCGACAGTGACGGCGCAACTTCCTGGTCTCTAAGATCTTGCTTGAACCGTTGAAGCAATTCGATAGGGCGATATCCTGCTGATTCGAGAATCGCCGTTCTTTCTTGGTTGGTCATCAAGAAGTGCCAGGGAAGGATGCAACTTCACGTGTCGGACAAGTGGACAACTTATATTGCCTCGATCAACATGACGCAGTCGCGGGTTTTTCCATCACGGATTCCTACCAGCGAAGTTCCGCGCGCCTTCTTCGGGAACCATGTCATTGAAACGCCTACAGGTCGACTATTGCATCGCACTCGCTGAGTTCAAGGTTTTGTTCGCCTCTCTCGCCAGCACCGTGCCTTCACTGACCAACTCACTTGATTTTTGTCCATGCACACGACCCCCGATCAATTGCACCAATGGCTCGCCGAACCCGAGGGCGCTCGGCTCGAGTTCAAGGAAGCGAAGCGGCACTTCGACTTCGACAAGCTTCTTCAGTACTGCGTAGCGCTGGCCAATGAAGGTGGCGGTCGGATATTGCTGGGGGTAACCGACCGTAGACCGCGCGTTGTGGTCGGTACGGCAGCCTGCGAGGAGCCGGGCCGTACAGAGGCGGGCTTGCATCAGCGGCTATCGCATCGCATCCCTGTGGAAGAACTATTGCTGCCCGAGGGTCGTGTGCTGATCGTACACGTGCCCGCCCGCTTGCCCGGCACGGCTTGGCAGATCGATGGCCGCTATCTGAAGCGAGCCGGCGACGATTTGGCGCCGCTGGGTGACGCTGAACTGCGGGCCATCTTTGCAGAGACCGGACCTGACTTCTCGGCGCAGGTATGCCCAGGGGCGACGCTGGCCGACCTGTCGCCGGAATCCATTGCTGTATTTCGTGCGCGCTGGGCGCGCAAGTCTGACGACGCACGCAAGGCAGGCTGGAGTGACGACCAAACGCTGATCAGCTCCGAGCTGCTGGTCGATGGAGGCATGACGTATGCCGCGCTTGTGCTTTTCGGCCACAGGTCCGCACTCGGGCGCCACCTCGCGCAGGCCGAACTGGTGTTCGAGTACCGTTCGTCAGAAGCATCGGGCCCGGCGGCCGAACGGACGGAGTACCGTGAGGGTTTCTTCGTTTGGCAAGATGAGCTATGGGCGCGCATCGATAAACGCAACGACAGACAGTCGTACCGCGACGGACTGTTCATGATGGACGTAGCGACTTTTGACGAGGTGCAGGTGCGCGAGGCCTTGTTGAATGCCATCGCGCACCGCGACTACCGGCTGGGCGGATCGATCTTCGTGAGGCAATTCGGTAATCGATTGGAGGTCGTGAGCCCGGGCGGATTTCCGCCGGGTATCACACCGTCGAACGTGCTCGACCAACAGAACCCGCGCAACCGCCGGTTGGCCGAGGCGTTGGCCCGCTGTGGCCTGATCGAGCGCGCCGGCCAGGGGATGAATCTGATGTTCGAGCGCGCTATTCGGCAGGGCAAGGCACTGCCGGATTTCACCGGTACCGCCGATCACGAGGTGCGGCTCATCTTGCACGGACTGGTTGCGGATCCGGCTTTCGTGAAATTCATGGAGCGACTGGGCGATGAGACCTTGCGTGGTTTTTCGACCTACGACTTCCTGGTTCTCGACCACCTTCATCGAGACGCGCCTCTGGGCGACACGCTGCGGTCTTACCTACCGCGCCTATTGGAGATGGGCGCCGTCGAATCGACCGGGCGCGGCCGGATGGCACGGTACATGTTGTCACAGCGCCTGTACGAGGCACTCGGGTCGAAAGGCGTCTACACGCGCAAGAAGGGCCTGGACCGGAATACCAACAAAGCGCTGCTGTTGCGGCATATCGAGCGCAACGTTGGGGTTGGCGCCCAGATGGACGAATTCCGGCAGGTATTACCAGCTTTGGCGCGCAGCGAGATACAGGTCTTGTTACGCGAGCTTGCCGGTGAAGGTAAGGTGCACGTCATTGGCCGGACGCGAGGTGCCCGCTGGCACCCGGGAACTTCGGTTGCCGACGGTCCCGGGATGCCGTAGGTTGCAATCCTGCCGCAATAAGTTGCAATCCTGCCAATAAAATTCAGTTAAAACAAAGGGTTGCATTAACAATCCGATTGCAATCCATTGGCTCGATTGTGCTGGTTTTTGCCGATCAATCGACCCGTTCGCCATCAGGCGGCTTGTAGAGCGCACTCCGCTTCCCTCGAAGCCGGATGGACGAAACGACTCGTCGGCGCGCGCCGAACCTAATGCCGGAACGCCGGCCAGCCGGCCAGGTCGCGCAACTTCGGCCATTCCACCGCATCGAGCATGTTCTTCACGTACAGCCCCAGCTCGGTGTCGCCCTCGATCGACAACTCGCGGTTGAAGAACAGCGTATCGGGATCTTCCTGGCGCCCGACCAGTTGCAGGAACGCAGACAGATTGGCGCGGAAGATCAGGTCGGGGTTCGCCGGCATGCTGAACAACGGCTTGAAACGACCGTCGCGACAGAAGAAGGCGGCATGCCCGCCGGTATCGAGCACGTCGATCAGGAAGGTACGGCCTTCGAACTGCGCCATGCTGTCGTCAGGCAGCAGCTCTTTCCTGGCCGCGAGATTGAGCGCCGTGGTCAGCGCCACGGCATGCGGCCACTGCGGCAACCGGCTGCCGACCGCTGCGACCAGGCGCGGCAACTTGAATTTCCGCGTGGTCAGGTTCTTGAAGATTCTGTCAAACATGTTCAGGCTACCTGCTTGGAAACGCCCGGTCCCGGTCAGGACCGTGCGAGAGAGGACTCAATGCCGGCCTTGCCGCGCCAATACCCGTCGACCATCCCGCAGGCGGCCCAGTCGGTCATGTCCGGCGCGACCTCTTCCCCGCGCCGCGCCGCGTCGAAGGCAGCAATGATCGCGGGCATGTGTTCGGGCTGCGGACTCACGCGCAGCACGTCGACGCCGATCGCGCGCAGTTCGGGCACCTTGGCAAGCAGGTTGTAGGTCTGCGCCGACATCGTCTGGATGCCGTTGATCGCAAGGAAGGGCTGGCCTTCGCGCGTCTTCAGCGTCATCGCCTCGGGATGCTCGAGACACTTGAACTGGCAGTCGTCCTTGTTGAGGTCGTAATGCCGCGCGGTGAAGCAGCGCGCCGAGAACGCCAGCGGCAGCTTGCCGTAGACGAAGACCTCGGTTTCGACCCCGGCCGGACGCGTCTTGTGCAAGGTCTCGATCAGATCGCGGTCTGCCTCGAGGGGCGGCACCCAGCGCTTCAGACCGTAACGGACATAGGTCGCCAAGGTCGCCGCGTTGTAGATGTTGAGATGCGGGCCCGCGACGAACGGGCGGCCCGCAGCGATGTTCACGGCGCCGAGATCGTTCGCTTCGACCGTGCAGCCGGCGTCGTCGATCAG
>JBGSTN010000026.1:0-1940 GCA_041736455.1 Burkholderiaceae bacterium
TCCTTCGCCGCGCGGACGGGCATCGCTGCCGATGGGGCGCAACAGTCCATCCTCCAGGACCTTCACCTGCTGCGCCACCACATCGAGAGATTCGCGGCAGCGACCGACCAGCGCCGCGCCGCGCTGGTAAGCGATCAGCGCCTGCTGCAGCGTCAGTTCGCCACCTTCCATCCCATCGACGATGTTTTCGAGTTCATGGATGGCGTCTTCGAAACTCAGATGCGCAAGATCCGCAGGGCTCACGACGGCATCCGGAATGTCGTGCACTCTGGGGTTGGCAGGCGCCACGGAACCGGCATCCGGTCCTGCGGCCGATCCGGCAGATTTCCTGGGCATGGGTCGGGGGGTGCAAAGCCCTATTCTAAAGGCAACCTCTCCGGACGACCAATCGAATGCGCCGCATGGAAAGGTCGGCTAAAACGTCCGCCTTGTGTGGTCTGCACGCCTCGAACGATCGTAATCCGGGGTATCCTCCTGCCCTCTGACCGGGTACCGAAACCTTCTTTGTTCACGACCACAGGAGCTCCGGATGTCGGACCAGGAACGCCGCGATCTGCTGGCGCCTCCACATACACAATTGCCTCCGCTCGCCTACCACGACGCGGCCGTTCTGCACGACGAACTCAAGACGTTGTTTGCGTTGGGGCCGCGCTATGTCGGTCACGAGTTGATGATTCCTGAAGTTGGTGACTATTTCACCGTCAAGAACGAAGGCGAAGGGCGCGTACTGGTTCGTAATGCCGACGGGCCGGCTTTGTTGTCGAATGTCTGTCGCCATCGCCAGGCGTTGATGTTGCGCGACAAGGGCAACGTCCAGAACATCGTCTGCCCGCTGCACCGTTGGACCTACGACCTCGACGGCGCCCTCCTGGGGGCGCCCCACTTTGCCGATCAGCCGTGCGCGAATCTCGAAAGCTCGCCGCTCGTCAACTGGCGTGGCCTGCTCTTCGAGAACAACCGCGATGTCGCCGCCGACCTGGCCACCGTCGGCCTCGAAGACCTGATCGATTTCTCCGGCTACAAGCTCGATCATGTCGAGATGCACGATTGCGATTACAACTGGAAGACCTTCATCGAGGTCTACCTGGAGGATTACCACGTCCGTCCGTTCCACCCGGGCCTCGGTCAGTTCGTCAACTGTGACAGCCTGCGCTGGCGGTTCGGCGAATACTTCTCGGTGCAGACCGTGGGTATCCTCAACGACCTGAAGAAACCAGGCACCGACACGTACCGGCGCTGGCACGAACAGGTACTGCGCCAGGGTGACGGCGCGATTCCGCCCTATGGCGCGATCTGGATGACCTACTACCCGAACATCATGGTCGAGTGGTATCCGAACGTCCTCGTCGTCTCGACACTCGTGCCCCAGGGACCGCAGCGCACGCTCAACGTGGTGGAGTTCTATTACCCGGAGGAAATCGCGTTGTTCGAACGCGAATTCGTCGAGTCCGAACGGGCCGCCTATATGGAAACGGCGATCGAGGACGACGAGATCGGTCGCCGCATGGATGCCGGTCGAGCCGCGTTGATCGCACGCGATCGGATCGAGACCGGCCCCTACCAGAGCCCAATGGAAGATGGCATGCAGCACTTCCACGAGTACCTGCGCAGGCATGCCGATCTCATGATGCGAGCCTGATCCGATGGGACTTCACCAGACGCTGATCACTGCCGATGAACTGGCTGAACGCCTCGATCACTGCGTGGTCGTCGATTGCCGGCATGACCTGGCAAAGCCCGAAGCAGGCGCAGAGGCTTATGCGGCCGGACATATCCCCGGTGCTCATTTCCTGCACCTGGATCGCGACCTCTCGGGTCCGACGACGGGTTCGAACGGTCGGCATCCGTTGCCCGATCGCGCTGCCATTGCCGGCAAGCTGGCCGCCCTGGGGCTGGTGCCGGAACGGCAACTCGTCGCCTACGACAGCGATGGCGGCATG
>JBGSTN010000034.1:0-6480 GCA_041736455.1 Burkholderiaceae bacterium
CTTTGCAGCCGTACGGCCAGGACGCCGACCGTACCGGCGACCAGCCCCCGGCGCCGGATCCGGGCCCGGTATTGCCCGAACGGGCGTTCGATCTGACCGCACTTCGGGCGATGAACGCCGACTTCGCGTTCGACCTGCGCGAACTCGATCTCGGCACCGACACCCTGCGGCCGCTGCGCAGCGTGCAGACGCAACTCGTGCTGACCGATGGCGTGCTGAAGTTGAACGATCTGGCGGCCGGGCTCGCGAACGGACGCGTGAGCGGCGCCTCGACATTCGACACCACCCGACCCGACGAGCCTCGCTGGGATGTCGATCTCGACTGGAACCAGGTCGATCTGCGCCAATGGATCCGTTCCGGCGAGGCCTTCGTGGTGGCCGGGCGTTTCAGCGGCAAGACCCTGTTCCACGGTACCGGTCAGTCCACCGCGACGTTGTTCGACACCTTGACCGGATCGATTCGCGGTCGCATCAACGGCGGATCGATCTCGCATCTGATCCTCGAAGCGGTCGGTCTGGACGTCGCCCAGGCGATCGGCGTCTACTTCCAGGGATCGACGCCGCTGGACCTGAGTTGCGCGCTACTCGACATCGGCATCCAGAAGGGAAGGCTGGATTCCAATGCACTCGTGTTGAACACGAAGGACACGCTGCTCTTCGTCGACGGTGGCGTGAACTTCCGCGACGAGACGCTGGACGCCCGTATCGTGCCCGCGCCAAAGGACTGGAGCCCGCTCAGCCTGCGCACGCCGATCCGGATATCCGGCACCCTCGGCGATCCTTCGATCGGCCTCGAGCCGGTACCGATCGGGTTGAAGGTATTGTCCGGCGTCGTGCTCGGCACGGTCGCCCCGATCGCGGCGTTGATTCCGTTCATCGATACCTCGACTGAAGAAGCGGGCGAAGGTTGCGGACCGGCGCTCGAAGCAATCGAGAATCGCGCTCGCGAGACCGCCGGACCTGCGGACAGCGAAGAGGCAGCCCGGAAGCAGGCGCGCGACGAACAGACGAGTGGTCCGATTCCGGAACGCCCCCTCGGCTCGCGGCGGCCTTGAACGATACCCACACTGTCGACAACGCGAGTGGCGGATGTTGAAATACGCCGGGATTGATTCGAGTAGTCCCTGGTGGATGTCGACGCTTCCGATCGAAGACTGCAGATGGGCGATGCCCTGGCTACTTCCGCAACCTTGAGCTTTCTCGCCGGCGGCGGCGAAGCCGGCGCATTGATTCGTGGGTTCGACTGGGCGGCCACGCCGCTGGGGCCGCCGGAACAGTGGTCGGTCCCGTTGCGTACGGCACTCGGCATCCTGCTGACCACCAATCATCCGGTGTTCATCTTCTGGGGCCAGGATGCGACGTGTCTCTACAACGACGCGTACGCCCGTTCGCTCGGCCCTGAAAAACACCCTGCGATTCTGGGTTCTCCGGGCCGCGAGGCATGGCCCGAGATCTGGGACATCATCCACCCGCAGATCGAACAGGTGATGGCGGGTGGCGATTCCACCTGGCACGAGAATCAACTGGTCCCGATCCTGCGTCGCGGCGCGATCGAGAACGTCTACTGGACCTACAGCTACAGCCCGATCAGGGACGAAGACGCACCGAACGCCGTCGGCGGCGTCCTGGTCCTTTGCACCGAGACCACCGGACAAGTGCTCGCTGCAAAGCAACTGGAAGTCGCCGAAGCACGATGGCGCAGCTGCTTCGAACAGGCGCCGGGCTTCATGACGATCCTCAAAGGCCCCGAGCACATCTTCGAGTTCGCGAACCCGGCCTATTTCGAGCTCATCGATCGCGACGACGTGATCGGCAGATCGGTCAGCGAAGCAATTCCATGGGCCGAAGAGCAAGGGTTCATCGACCTGCTGGACGACGTCTACCGTACCGGTGTGACTTTCATTGCACGCGCCGCCCACGTCGTGATCCCCGATCGCGGCGAGCGGCAGGGCGCTTCACGTTACCTCGATTTCGTCTACCAGCCGATGCGAGGCGATCAAGGGGAGGTCACCGGCATCTTCGTGCTCGGCTTCGACGTCACCGAACGCAAGCTTGCCGAACAGCGTCGCGACGATTTCGTCGTCACGCTGGCGCACGAACTGCGCAACCCGCTCGCGCCCATTTCGCACGCCGTGGCTATCCTCGAACTCCGCCCGGACGACGCTGAGGCGGTCGGCGAGGCGACCCGACTGATCGAGCGACAAGTCGGCCATCTCGTTCGCCTGATCGATGACCTGCTCGATTCGGTCCGCGTCAATCGTGGTCGATTCGAATTGCAGACTGCTGACGTGATGCTCGGCGACGTGATCGCGTCTGCGCTCGAGATGTCCGCATTCCATATCGAACGCGGAAGACACCAGCTCGTCCTGCGAGGTACCGACGAGCCGGTCTCGCTCGTCGCCGACCGGGACCGGCTCGCTCAGGTGTTTTCCAACCTGCTCATCAATGCCTGCAAGTACAGTGACCCTGGCACGCCGATCACCGTATCGTGCGAGCGCGGCGGCGAGGCGCAGGTGTGCGTGCGGATCGAAGACCGGGGCATCGGCATCTCGGCGCAGAACCTGGAGCGCATCTTCGAGATGTTCTCGCAGGTCGGCCGGTCGCTCAACCGATCGCAGGGAGGCCTGGGCGTCGGTCTCGCCCTTGCGCGCGGCCTGATCGACCTGCATGGCGGACAACTGGTTGCTCACAGCGACGGCGAAGGCATGGGCAGCGTCTTCGAAGTGCGGCTCCCTATCGCTTGAAAGCGTCGCGGAGACGCTTCGGGCAGCCAGCACGGCCGCAAAAACGCCGTCGAAGTAGCGCGACGAACCGCGCCGCCGGCACCGGTCCGCAACTGGCGCGATCAAACATCGTCCGCGGCGATCCGAATCAGGCGCTTGCCGAGGTTTTCGCCGCGATAGAGACCGGCGATCGAATCCGGCGCGTGCTCGATCCCTTCGAGGATATCCTCCCGATAACGGATCAGATCGCTGCGCACCCAGCCGACCAGCTCGTGAATCGCCTCCGGAAACCGCGCTGCATGGTCGAAGATCAGGAAGCCCTGCATGCGTGCGCGCTTCACGAGCAGATGTCTCTCCACGCGCGGACCCTGCGGCATCGGATTCCAGCTGGAGATCGACGCAGTACCACAGACGATGACCCGCGCATTGACGTTGAGACGGCTCATCACTGCATCGCTGATGCGGCCGGCGGTGTTGTCGAAATAGACGTCGATGCCGTTCGGACAACTCGCGTCCAACTGCGACTCGAAATCCTCGGCCTTGTAGTCGATGGCCGTGTCGTAGCGGAATGCATCGCGACACAACTGCACCTTGACCGGACCACCGGCGATGCCCACCGTTCGGCAGCCCTTGATCGTGGCGATCTGGCCGACGCATGAACCTACCGACCCTGCTGCGGTAGAAACGACCACCGTCTCGCCCGACTTCGGTTGACCGATGTCGAGCAACGCGAAATACGCCGTCAAGCCGTTCAGGCCAAGGACACCGAGCGATGTCGAGATCGGCAGGTGCGTGTCGACGATCCTGCGCTGGATGGCCTTGTCATCGACGGTGGCGTAGTCCTGCCAACCGAACATGCCCGTGACGTACTCGCCCGGCTTGAAATCAGGATGGTGTGACGCCTCGATGCGTCCCACGGCGAGCGAGCGCATCACCCCGCCGATCGGTACGGGCTCGGCATAGTTGGCCACCGCGCTGACCCAACCGCGCATCGCCGGTTCGACCGAAAGATAGATATTGCGTACGAGCACCTGGCCATCCATGGGCACGGTCGCAGTCGCTTCGACGATTTCGAAGTTTTCCGCCTGTGGAATTCCGGCTGGTCTCGTCTTGAGTCGGACCTGCCGATTGGCAATTCGTTGCATCACTGCCTCCTGCCGCTCGATCAAGCGGCTGTTATCGTCTTTTCCAAGGGCGTGATGCCGAGGAACACCGACTGGTGTATCTGAAAGAAATGCGCCAGCGCTTCTGCGACGACGCGCACGCGCGACGCGTTGCGTACGCTCTCGTGGTAGACGACCCAGCCCGTATTCGCCGCCACGCTGTCCGGGAACACTCTGCGCAACTCGGGCAGGCGGTCGGCGGTGAAGGCCGGCAGTACGACGATGCCGGCGCCCGCCAGTGCAGCCTCGCGCGCCGTCTCGAGACTGTCGAAGCGTGATGCCGTCGGGGCCGATTTCCCGTATATCTCCATCCAGCGTGTCGGCGGCGCGTCGTGCAGGCTTTCTGAATAAAGCACCAGGTCGTGGTGAACCAGATCATCGGCCTTGGTCGGTTGCCCGCGCGTTTGCAGATAGCTCGCCGACGCGTAGACGAACCATGCGCAGTCGAACGCCCTGCGCGCGACCAGATCGTTCGCCTCGGGGCGCATCATGCGAACCGCGATATCGGCCTCGCCCTTGGCCAGGTCGGCGCGCCTGTGGGTCCCGATCAGTTCGACACTCAGTGCGGGATGGGTCAGGCGCAACGCCGGAATGATCTCGCGAATCAACACCGGCACGAAGGCCGGTGCCACCGAAACCCGTACCCTTCCCGCCGCGTCGACCTTGGCCGCGTGGATGATGCGCAACGCTGCAAAGGTCGCCGCCTCGATCGCTTCGGCGGCGTCGCGCATGGCCTTGCCTGGCACCGTCCAGATGAACTCGCGCCCACCGCGGATCAGCAACTGCGCACCCACCGCTTCCTCGAGCGCAAGCAATCGCCGGCTGACGGTCGACCCGTCGATCTTCAGGTCACGTGCCGCCCCAGCCACGGAACCCGCACGGGTGAGGGCCAGCAGGATCTTCAGGTCGCTCCATTCCAGGGGCATCGCACGACTCCAAGGCATGGGCTTGCGCCGGGCTGCGCCGCATTCTTGCATGCGCCCCTTGCAAATCTGGGCATCGACCCCTCGAACGCCGCTGCTTAAGCTTGGCCGCTGGCGCTGGCTGACGAATTGGCCGCTGGCGCTGGCTGACGAAATCTCGCCTGCCGAAGCGCCGCCTGCCGAGGAGATGCGATCTTGAAGCTCTACTACCACCCGGTGTCTACCACCAGCCGGCCGATCATGCTGCTGGCAGCAGACGAGAACATCGCGCTCGAGTACGAGGTCGTGGATCTCTTGACCGGCGCACATTTCCTTGATCCGTTCAGCAACATCAATCCGTGCCAGCAGGTGCCGGTGCTCGAGGACGACGGCTTTCGCCTGACCGAGAGTTCGGCCATCCTCAAATACCTCGCGGAGAAGGTCGGTTCGCCAAGCTATCCGACGGACCTGCGTGAGCGCGCCCGGGTGAACGAGCGGATGGACTGGTTCAACACCGGCTTCTATCGCGAACTCGGCTACGGGGTCATCTATCCGCAGGTCCTGCCGAATTACCGTCGCGAGGACGCTGCCGCGCAGGCGGCGCACCTTGCCTGGGGCTGCCGGAAAGCACGTCGCTGGCTGGACATTCTCGACCAGCACATCCTGGGGCCGAACGATTTCGTGTGTGGCTCGAAGATCTCCGTGGCGGACTATCTCGGTGTCGGCATGCTGACCCTCGGTGAAGTGACCCGGTTCGAGTATGCCGAGTGGCAGAACGTGGCGCGCTGGATCGCCACGATGAAGGCGCGACCGCACTGGAACGAGGTGAACGAGATCTTCTACGCCCACTTCGTGGCGCCCTACAAGGCGGCCGAGTTCGTATCCATCTGAGGGCGTTCCCACGATCAAGGGCCTGCACCACCACGCCTACCGTTGCCGAGGCTCGGAGCAGACACGCGCGTTCTACGAAGACTTGCTCGAGCTGCCGCTGGTGAATGCGCTCGACCTCAGCGAGACCAAGACCGGCCGCGCGAAACCTGGCATGGGTGGTCACGGTCGTCGGAGTCCTCGCGGCGGTGCTTCGACACCTTCGTGCGGTCTACGCCGCATCCTGCAGGCAACCGCCATCGCAAACGGCCAACGCCTCCTGCACCGCGCGACGGGTGTTTTCGACGAGGAAGTCTATGAACACCTGGGTTCTTTGCGGCATGAAGCGGCGGCTTGGCAGCGCGGCATACAGCGTGAATCGGCCGCTGGTCCAGGGGTTGAGGACGCGCACCAATGCGCCGCTGGCCAGATGCACGGCGGCCAGTTCGACGGGGAGGGCGGTGATGCCCACCCCGTCCAGTGCCGCGCGCATCACCGTGTCGAGGTGGTTGGCCTGCAGCACCGGCTGCAACACCGGCCGCACACGCTCGTCGGGACGATCGGGATGGATCAGTTCCCATTGCCGGCGGCCCACGTTCTCGGGTTTGACGAGCAGGCAGTCGTGCCCGGCCAGCGCCTCGGGAGAGGCGGGTGCCGAGCGCCGCACCAGATAATCCGGCGCGGCCACCAGGATCGCTTCGGTCACGTTGATCCGGCGGGCGATGACGTGGCCGTCGAATGACTCGTCGGCGCCCATCAGGGTCACGTCGAATTCCTCGATGGGTGGGTCGCGATAGGTTGCAACCTCGATATCGAGCACGATGC
>JBGSTN010000050.1:0-7969 GCA_041736455.1 Burkholderiaceae bacterium
CTTTCCCTCGTTGCCGGTCTGGCTCAACGGTGGACTCGTCACGCATGGCCAGATCATGGCTGAAGTGGGCGAACTCGACGGCGTGATGGTGGGTCGCGTCGTGATCGGCCGTTGCGCACCGCGCCTCACGAGTCCGCCGGACGAATAAAGTCCATCGACTTCGCTCAGCAGCCATGGCGTGTCGTAGGCGGCACGACCCACCATCACGCCGTCGAGTTCGCCCACTTCAGCCATGATCTGGCCATGCGTGACGAGTCCACCGTTGAGCCAGACCGGCAACGAGGGAAAGTCGGCCTTCAGCTGGTGCACGACCGGATAGCGCAGCGGTGGGATGTGGCGATTGTCCTTCGGACTGAGACCGTCGAGCCAGGCATTGCGCGCATGCACGATCACGGCCGAGCAGCCCGCGTCACGCATCTGGCCGACGAAATCGCGCACGAAATCGTAGTCTTCGATCCGGCCGAGTCCGATCCGGTGCTTGACGGTCACCGGGACCGAAGTCGCGTCGACCATGGCGCGCACACAATCGGCAACGAGCGACGGTTCGCGCATCAGACAGGCCCCGAAAGCGCCGACCCTGACGCGATCACTCGGGCAACCGCAATTGAGATTGATCTCGTCGTAACCGTACTGCTCGCCGACCCGTGCGGCATGGGCGAGTTCGGCCGGATCATTGCCACCGAGCTGCAGCGCGACCGGATGCTCGCTCCAGTCGAACGCCAGCAGGCGACGGACATCGCCATGCCGGATCGCGCCACTGACGATCATTTCCGTATAGAGACGCGCGGAACGGCTCAGCTGCCGATGAAAATAGCGACAGTGTCGATCGGTCCATTCCATCATGGGCGCAACCGCGAAACCGGGCAGATCAACCTCGCAGGACATGTTCATGTTCTTCCGTCATCGACCTCGACCCAGACGATCGCATGCGCCAACGTGAATGGCGCGAGTCGCGCTTCGACCCCCGCGGCAATGCCCTGACGACGCGCCGACGGCGCGGCGATCGTGAGGGTCGCGATGCTGCCGTGCGTGCCATGCGAACCGACCGACACCGTGATCGCGACACCATTGTCCGCGAGCGGCGCCAGAATCGCTTCGAATACCCGCCGCGCGGCGTCCCATCGCAACGCCGGCTTGAACACCTTGCCCACGCCGGTCAGCGGGAACGATTCGATCACATGGACAGCAACCGGCACTGCGGCACGCTCGTTGGTCCGCTCGCGAACATGCTCGAGAAGCACATCGCCCGAGACGGTCGCGCCCGCTTTCAATTGCACGTAGGCCACGGGCTTCTCACCGACGGCCGCATCGGGTTGACCGACCACGCCCGCCAGCGCGACGTCGGGATGCCGGTAGAGCGCTTCCTCGACGACGGCCGGATCGATATTGTGACCACCGCGGATGATCAGGTCTTTCGCCCGTCCCGTGATCCAGAGATAGCCTTCGGCGTCGAGACGGCCGAGATCGCCTGAGTTTACCCAGCCGGGCTCGATGAACGCGCCGCGGTTGTGCGCCTCGTCCAGGTAGCCGGAGAAGACACCGGGTCCGCTCATCGCCACGACGCCGATCTCGTCGGTTTCGCAGTCGCCGGCGTAGCGCCCGTCGGCATCGATCCGCACGATACGCACGCGACTGTAGGGGATCGGATGCCCGGCCGAACCAAGCCGGAGCGGGCGATCCCGATAGGCGATCGTATGCACGCTGGCCGTCTCGGTCATGCCATAGACTTCCAGGACCGGAACGCCCAGCCGGGACTGCAACTGACTGCCGATCGCCACCGGTATCGCCGATCCCCCGCCCGAAGCGACCTTCAGACTGCTGACATCGGCGCCATCGATCGGCACGCCCAATGCCGCGGCGAGCACGGTCGGCACACCCGACAGCGTCGTCGGCCGATATCGCTGGACGAGACGCCAGACGTTGCGCACGGCGTTCGGGTTGCGCCAGCCGGCTGCCGACACGACGACCAAAGACCCACCGCGCGAGAGCGATGCAAGCCCCTGCGTGAGGGCGCCGCCGACGTGAAACAACGGCAGACCGAACAGCAACGGGTCACCCGGTGGACAAGGCAACATCAGATTGACCGCCCACGCCTGATAGACATGATTGCGATGCGTGTGCGCAACGAGCTTCGGCGTCCCGGTCGTGCCGCCGGTGTGAAAGTAGGCGGCACGATCGTCGGCTGCGATCGTCCGGCCGCTGATCAGATCGTCATCGCGTTGTTCGGCAAGCAAGCGATCGAAGTCGCGCAGACCTGGCGCGGCAGGAGGCTGTGTTCCGACCACGAGCACGGTCTGCAGGTCGGGCAGTCGTTCGCGGATCTGCGCCACCTTGCTCCAGATGTCGGACCCGGCTGCCGGGCCCAGCGTCACCAGTACCCGTGTCCTGGCGGCCCTGAGGATGCCCTCGATCTGCCCTGCTTCCAGGAAGGGATTGATCGGGTTGGCGATTCCCGCGGCCTGCGCCCCGTACAACGCATAGAAACTTTGCGGTACCAACGGCAGCAACAGGCTCACCGTGTCGGTCGGTCCGACACCCGACGCGGTGAACGCGTTGGCCGCCCGAATGACCGACGCGATGAATTCGCGATGAGAAAGGACCATTGGCGTCTCGGCCGGATCCGCCTCCGCGAGGAACTGGATCGCCGGTGCCGCCGGATCGAGCGCCGCGCCGATCTGCAACGCGGACAGCGTATTCGTCGCAGCGAGGCGTTCGCCGAGGGGCGTTCGCTCGAAGTCGCGGACATTTGCCTCCGTGGCCAGTGTGGGTCGCGAGGCGCCGAGCACGCGGTCGAGTGCCACTGCAGCGATGGGTCGATTCATCCGTTTGTCCCCTTTGACGCTGGTTATGCCGGGTTGCATGGATTTCCGGGCGACCAATCGTAACCGACGCGTTCGCGGTAACCGACGCGTTCACCGCTCCCGACGCGTTCGCGTGCGTCTCGAAGCGGCAAGCGGTCGACCCGAGCCTTGCGTAAGGACTCCTGGTCCGGTCGCGCCTGGCATGTCCGACGATACCAAAGCTTGCTAGACTTCGGCCCGTTACCGACGCCCCTGTCCGATATCTTGGTCGCACAGGCAGGTCGGTTCTCTTTCTCTCGAGGGGATCCAGCTTGAACGCCTGTCAATGGTTGCCGTTTCGTGCACACGCGGTCGTTCTCGCCGCCCTCCTGGCCCTCACGGGGTCGATCGTCGCGCCGGCGCCGGGCGTTGCCGAGGAGATCGACCCGAGCATCGCCGCCTGTCTCAAATCGTTCGGCGAACACCCGTTCGGCGCCAACCCGTCGTACAGGACGTTGACGGTGGCGGTCAAGGTCTTCGGCATCGGGCAGGATACGGTCGACAAGGAGATCACGAGCGGGCCCGCACTCGTATACGTGCAACCCGGAGTCAACGTGATGGGCGGCAGTGTGATCCAGTTGAGCAATCCGCAAGGGTGGTATTGCATGCGTTCGAGCGTGAATGTGATGGGCGGCCTCGACATCAAGCTTGCGTGCAACGCCAGGTTCGCGATGGTCGCTCAGGACATGACGGTCATGGCCGGCGGGTCGGAGAACAAGGGCATCACGGTGATGGGCAACACCACGGTCTCGCGCGATTGCCCATGATCGAGGCTGCCGTTCGCAGCCGATGATTTCCGCGCGTCGGCGCATCGGGACACTTTGGCGGATCAGTCGAAGACCGTCAGTGCGGTCCGGTTGGCCGCGATGAACGGCCAGTCGTAGACCACGCCCAGGCCCGGGCCACTCGGCAATTCGACGCAGCCATCTTCGTCGATGCAGTCGAGATCGTCCGAATAGCCGCACGCATAGACCGGGGGCACCGCATTGGGACAATCGGGACCCACCAGCGCGACTTCGTAGTAGTTGCTGTTGCGCATCGCCGCCATCACGTGGCGGTGTGCAGGGCCACAGGCGTGCACTTCGACATCGATGCCGAACGCTTCGCCGAGATGAGCGATCTTCATGGCGCCGGTGATCCCCATGTCGTACTCCGGATCCACCCGCAGGAAATCGGTGCCGCCAGCCATCAGGAAATCGGCTTTCGGTTCGACGCCGCGAACGTGCTCGGTCTGCAGCAGCGGCGTTCGAATCATTTCGCGCAGTTTCCTGTGCGCGAATGCCGAAACGCCGGAATCCCGGAACGGGTCTTCATACCAGAAGTAACCGCCCTCGTCGCATGCCCGCCCGACGGTAAGCGCATCGGCGAACGTGCGCAGTTCACACGCCGGATCGAGCATCAGCGTCATGCGGTCGCCGACGACCTTCGCCACATGAAGGACGTTGGCCACTTCCTCGCGCACGATGCCGTCGTTCCAGCCATGCACCTTGAATGCACGATACCCGAGTGCATGACATTGCTCGGCGAAGTCGGCGAATGCCTCCTTGCAATGCAGCCCGCCGTTGCGGTCACCGTGGTAGGTACTCGCGTAGGCCGGCAGTCGTTTTCGATGCGCACCGAGCAGAACGCCGATCGAGCAGCCAAGATGCTTGCCCGTCCAGTCCCAGAGAGCGATGTCCAAGGCGCCGTGGCCCATGTGGTCGAACTGACGCAGTTCCCGTTTCAGGTCGTCGTAGATGCCCTCACGTTCGGTGGGGTCGCGACCGATCAACTTCGGTGCGAGCATCCTGCTTTGCGCGAGAGCCGATCCGGCCCCCACCCAATGTGTCACGTACTCGCCGCGGCACCCATCATCGGTCTGGATGACGACTGCGTATTTCGGCAGGCGTGTCGACGCGCCGGGAGCGTATCCGAACGCGCCTATCGTGTTGGCGCCGGTCAGATTCCCGAGATTCCTGGCATCAAACGAGAATTCGTGGATTTCGACGCGCTCGATCCGTGTCATAGACAGTCTCCTGTTCCTGTCCGGTTGCCGCCCGGTGATCGCAGGAGAATAAACCGGATATCGAGCGTAAACTCACCCGGGCCTGGCCCCGGGGGCCCCATCCCAACGGCAACAACACCACAACGAGGAGCAATGACGATGGCGATCAACACGCTGAAGGCACGATTGAAGTCTGGCAAGGCAGCCGTGAATGGCTGGTTGGCGATTCCCTCCGGATACTCGGCCGAAGTCATGGCTCAATGCGGATTCGACAGCATCACGGTCGACATGCAGCACGGCGTGCAGGACTATCAGACGATGATCCAGTGCTTCCAGGCAATCGAGCGTCATCCGGTCGCCCGCATGGTAAGGGTCCCGTGGAACGAGCCCGGCATCATCGGCAAGTCGCTCGACGGTGGTGCCTGGGGCGTCATTGCGCCGATGATCAATTCCGCCGAAGAAGCACGCTCGATGGTGTCGTCGTGCCGCTATCCGCCGCACGGCACACGCAGCAACGGGCCTATCCGCCATGCCACCTATGGCGTCGCCAACAACTACCAGAAGATCGCCAACGACGAGATCCTCGTGATCCCGATGATCGAAACGCAGACCGCGCTCGACAACCTCGATGCGATCCTGGACGTACCGGGCCTGGACGGCATCTATGTCGGTCCCAGCGATCTCGCGTTCTCGCTGGGCAAGACTCCCCAACTCGATCATGAAGATCCAGAGATCCTGAAGATCTACGAAAGGCTCGTCGCCGAATGCGGCAAGCGAGGCCTGTTCGCAGGCATCCATTGCGGCACGCCGACCTACGCCGCGAGGATGATCAACATGGGATTCCGGCTGACGACGATCGCCAATGACAGCGCCCTGCTCGCGAAGGCCGCGATCGAAGCCGTGGGCGTCGTACGCTCAGGTGCGGAAACGGCGCGCTGACGGAATCAGCGGATCATCGCCGTTTGCCCGGCAACGATCCGCTGCATCGAGCGCAGGAAGGCACGGACCTCGTCGATCGAGTTGTAGTGGCACATCGAGACCCGCACGCAGGCGTCGAGCCCCAGCGGTTCGAGGATGTTGCTCGAATAGTGATCGCTCTTGCGTACATGCGTGCGGATCCGATCGGCATTGAGCGCCGCCACCACATCCGCAGCCGGAACGTCGGCCACGGTCAGCCCGACCAGACCCTCGCGCAACGGATTGTCGACGCCGCCGATCAGACCTATCCCGGCCATGTCGGCAAGACCGGCCTGGTCGCCCGTTCCATGAAGCATCGCGCTGGTCAATGCCGCCTCGTGCGCCCTGATCGCCTCCCCGGCGGCAACGATGCGCGCGCGCCGATCGCTCGATCCGGTGAAGTGTGAGCCCAGCCAGTCGAAATAGTCGACGACCTCGGAGAACGTGGCATAGGCACCGGTGTCGCGGGTGCCGAACTCCCATTGACTGTCCGGCGTGCCGTTGAGTCGCTCGTGCGGCAATGCGCTCATCCGGTCGGACACCCATGCGATGCCATAGCCGTGGCGGGAAAACACCTTGTATGGTGAGATCGCATAGCCATCGATATCGTAGCTGTCGATATCGAGCCCGCCGTGGGCAGCGTGCTGGATGCCGTCGACGATGATGACGCATTCTGGCGCGACACGGCGGATCGCCGCCGCAATCGCGCCGACATCCACACCCATGCCCGTGACCGGACTCGTGTGCAGAATCGTCGCCACGCGGGTATCCGGGGTGATCTGCGGCAGATAGTCGGCGACTGCGACACTCCCTGTCGATGGGTTGTGCGGGACCAGGACATGACGGCGCCCGGTCACCCGGCACCAGAAGTCGCAGGCACTGCGTGTCGCCGGATGCTCGAGCGTGGAGCCCAGCACCTGGCCCCCGGGCGAACTCCCGACGATGGCGGTACGCGCAAGGCGGAACAGCAACTCGGTACCGCTCTCGCCAACGAATACCTGGCCATGCCGCGCATTGAAGAAACAACGTATGTCGTCTCGTGCCTGCGCGATGATCCGAACCAGCTCGTGGGAGGCCTGGTTGTCGCGCCCCTGGTTGTCGGGAATCGCGGCCATCTCCGCGCTCCTGTCGACCACGGCACGCAGTGTCAACGCGCCGCCGGCATTCTCGAAGAAGATTCGCTCCCCCTGTATCGGGCAGTGGTCCACATGGGCGAAACGGTCTCGAATTTCGGCAAGCAAACGGGGTTCGAACATGATGTTCTCGATCAGGCGTGGCGACGAATGACGCGGGCAGCCTAGTATATTCGTAGGTCGATCAGCGCCACGGAAACGAAGCGCGCGCAGCCAGCCGCCCACCGGCCTGCCCCAGTTCATCAGCGACACGCAAGCCTTCGTTCCACTTCGCCATCCGCTCGGAGCGGGCGAACGATCCGACCTTCAGTTGCCTGACGCCCCAGCCGACGGCGAGATGAACGATGGTCGTGTCTTCGGTCTCGCCCGATCGTGCCGAAACGATGCTGCCCCATCCGGCCCGGCGCGCCGCTCGCAAGGCCGCATGCGCTTCGGTCAGGGTTCCGGCCTGATTCGGCTTGATCAATGCGGTGTTGCAGGCTCCAGCGGAGGCAGCATCGGCGATACGGCTCGCCGTCGTGCAGATGAAGTCATCCGCGACCACTTGCACACGGTCGCCCGCCGCCTGCGTGAACCGCTGCAGGCCCGCCTGATCGTCTTCGGCCAGCGGATCCTCGATCGCCACGATCGGATAGCGCGCGAGCCAGTCGAGAAGCATCGCCGCCAGGCCATCGGAGTCGATCTCGCGACCATCGCGGGCGAGACGATATCGACCGCCTCGCCCGAAATCACTGGCAGCGATATCCAGCGAGATCGCGATATCCTGGCCAGGCGTATGGCCGGCACGCTCGATGGCCCGCAACAAGAAGTCGAGTGCAAGCTCGTTGGTGGCGAACGCAGGCCAGTAACCGCCCTCGTCGGCAACACCTTGCAGCAGGCCTGCTTCGAGCATCAGCGATCCGGCGGCGCGATACACCTCGGCAACCCATTCCAGCGACTGTGCATAGTCATCTGCCCCCACCGCAATCACCATGAAATCCTGGACATCGACGCGTCGGCCCGCATGGGCTCCACCACCGAAGATCTGGATCTCGGGCAGCGGCAGGTGCGGCATG
>JBGSTN010000059.1:0-2760 GCA_041736455.1 Burkholderiaceae bacterium
GGATCGACCCGCCCGCCGGGCCGATCAGCCAGGTGGCGCCACTGGCTGGCGAGCGTTGGCGCTACGCGCTCGTCAATCGGTACAACGACGAACCGCTTGGCGAAGTGCTCGCTGAAGTGACCCGGACCACCCCTGACCTCCAGGTACGGCTCACGAACCGGGACGGTCTCGAAGTCGGCACCGAAATCTACACGAGCGCCTGGAACACGATCCAGGAACCGCTCCACGGCGAGCAGTTGCGCTTCGATGACCCGGTACCGTTGTTGCCGGACCCGCTGGCCGTCGGCATCCGTCATTCGATGATCACCCAGTATCGCTTGCCGGGGTCGTCCGTCTCGCGGCGGTGGCAGCCCAATCTCACCGCAGTCGGTTGGGAGCGCATCCTGGTCCCTGCGGGGCAGTTCGATTGCCTGCGCGTCGAACGCACGATCTATTTCGAGCCGTACGGCATGTCACGCTCCGCCGCCCGCCGGATCGAAACGCTCTGGTACGCGCCGCCCGTCAAGCGTTGGGTATTGCGTGAATGGACCGGTTTCTACCGCGACGAGATCACCCTGGACGCACGGCGCGGATTCTCGAGCGAGAGCCGGGAAGATTCGGTGCGCTGGGCCCTGGTTCAGCATACGCCAGCGCCCGTCGCCCGTTGACGATGGCGTCGTCGCCCCGTCGCGCGGACGCCGCATCGTCGATCGCCTGACGAGTCTGAAGATATATCGGGCGATTGGCGCGCCCGAACGTTCCACTGCGAACCACCCCGTTCTCTCTGCGCCTCCCTGCTTCTCTGCGCCTCCCTGCTTCTCTCCACCTCCCTGCTTCTCTCCACCTCCCTTCCCGACTCCTCTTTCTCTCCACTTCGATACGGCGCTTTTCGCACCACGATCGCCCGTGGCGCACCCCGATTTGCGTCGTTCGATCGGACCTCGGCTGCCCGTTGCCGAGTGGAACGACGGGCCAGTGGCAGTGGAATCGGCGGGCGCAAGAATGGCCCCATAATGCCAACCGAAACCCACTCGAGGAGGAACCATGTCCCGGTACGCGCGCGCGTTCGCGATTCGACGATTCTCTCTGGCGGCGATCGCAGCACTGATCGCATTGCCTGCCTTCCTTTTGCAGCACACAGCGGCCCTGGCGGCCGACAGGATCAAGGTAGCGGCGATCTACACGGTGCCCGTCGAGCAGCAATGGGTGAGCCGGATCCACAAGGCGTTGAATGCGGCAGTGGCACGCGGTGACATCGACTATGTCTTCTCCGAGAGCGTTGCCAATTCCGATTACGAACGCGTAATGCGCGAGTATGCCGAGCGAGGCAACTCGATGATCATCGGCGAGTCGTTTGCGGTCGAAGCAGCGGCGCGCAAGGTCGCGCGTGACTATCCGCAGGTCGCCTTCCTGATGGGGTCTTCCGGCAAACCACAGGAACCCAATTTTGCGGTCTTCGACAATTACATCCAGGAGCCGGCCTATCTCACCGGCATGATTGCCGGTGGCATGAGCGCAAAAGGCCGGATCGGGATGGTGGGAGGTTATCCGATTCCGGAGGTCAATCGATTGATGAATGCCTTCATGTCGGGCGCACGCGAAACGAATCCGAACGTCGAATTCACCGTGTCGTTCATCAACTCCTGGTTCGATCCTCCCAAAGCCAAGGAAGCGTCGTTCGCGATGATCGACAAGGGTGTCGACGTGCTCTACGCGGAACGCTTCGGTGTCTCGGACGCGGCGCGCGAACGCGGCGTGATCGCGATCGGCAACGTGATCAACACGCAGTCACAGTATCCCGAAACGGTCGTGGCTTCGGCCCTGTGGCACATGGAGCCGACCGTCGACCTGGCGCTGTCCCGTGTGCGCAGCAAGCAATTCAAGGCAGCCGACTACGGCGAGTATTCGATGATGAAGCACGGCGGTTCGGAGCTCGCTCCACTCGGCACCTTCGCAACGCGCGTGCCGGCCGACCTCGTCGCCCGTGTGCAGGCCAGAGAGAAAGCCATCCGTGCCGGCACATTCACCGTCGAGATCAACGACAACCAGCCCAAGCCCGGGAAGTAGCCAATTCCTACTGTCGGCCGTCCGCCCACGCTGCAGATCCGGGGAATCACGAAGCGCTTCGGATCGCTGGTCGCCAACGACGAGATTTCGCTCGAGCTGCAGGCAGGGCGAGTACTCGCCCTGCTTGGCGAAAACGGGGCGGGCAAATCGACGCTGGTGTCCATCCTTTTCGGCCACTATACGGCCGACGACGGTGAGATATTCATCGAAGGCGAGCGGTTGCCGCCCGGTGACCCTGCGGCGTCATTGGCGCGCGGCATCGGCATGGTTCATCAGCATTTCGCGCTGGCGGACAATCTCACGGTGCTCGAGAACGTGATCGCCGGTACCCGCAGGCTGAACGCCTGGACACTTCGAACTCGCGAAGCTCGCAAACGGCTGCTCGATATCGCGCAGCGCTTCGGGCTCGACATCGACCCTGCGGCGCGGGTCGCAGACCTGTCCGTCGGCGAGCGCCAGCGAGCCGAGATCATCAAGGCACTGTATCGCGGCGCAAGGATCCTGATCCTCGACGAGCCGACGGCGGTGTTGACGCCACAGGAAAGCGAATCGTTGTTCGCCACGCTGCGGCAACTTCTGGCCGACGGGCTCGCGATCATCTTCATCAGTCACAAGCTCGACGAAGTGCTGCGGGTTTCCGACCACATCGCCGTGCTGCGCAACGGACGCCTGGTCGCCCACTTCGCACGAGGAGAGGCCGATCGCGGGCAACTC
>JBGSTN010000116.1:0-2273 GCA_041736455.1 Burkholderiaceae bacterium
GTGAAGGAGAGGTGATCGATGTCGGCCGCAGGCGCCTGCTCACAGGAGCGGGGGCGCTGGCCGCGTCGGGATGGATTGCCGGGGTGACAGGCGGCTGGATGCTGCGGGCGCCGTTCGCGCACGCGGCGGGGCCGATCAAGATGGGCATCGCGACCGACATCACCGGACCGATCGCGCCGTCGGGCAATTCGAACTGGCAGGTCGCCCAGTTCGCGGTCGAACAGATCAATGCGACAGGCGGCATCGCCGGGCGGCCGATCGAACTGTTCCTGGAAGACACGGCGTCGGATCCGAAGGTGGCCGTCGGCAACGTGCGCAAGCTGATCCAGCAGCACAAGGTGGACGTGGTGCTCGGCGGCATCACCAGCGCGATGCGCCAGGCGATCAAGGATCCCATCGTCAATCGCGGCCGCACGCTCTACATCTATCCGCAGCTCTATGAAGGCCAGGAGTGCACGAAGAACCTGTTCAATACCGGGCCGACACCTGCCCAGCAGTGCGACGAATTGCTGCCCTACATCATCAAGACGATGGGCAAGAAGCGTTTCGCGATGCCGTCGGCCAACTATGTGTGGCCGCAACTGCTGAACAAGTACGCGCGCAAGGTGATCGAAGCCAACGGGGGCGAGGTCGTCTTCGAGGAGTACTATCCGCTGGACCAGCCCGAGTATTCGGCGACCATCGCCAAGATCCGCGATGGCAAGGTCGACTGTGTGTTCAGCACGATCATTCCGCCGGGCGTGCAACCGTTCATGAAGCAGCTCTACGAATCGGGCTTCCAGAAGAATGGCGGCATCGTGTCCTGCGTCTACTACGACGAGAACTCGCTCAACTTCCATCCGCCGCGTGAGCTGGAAGGCCTGATGACCTGCCTGGATTCGTTCCACAGTGTCGACGATCCGGCGAGCCAGGCGCTGTTCGCAGGCTACTCGAAGAAGTTTCCGAACACGCAGTATCTGTTCACGGCTGGCAGCGCATCGACCGGCATGTATCGGGGCATCCGTTTCTACGAAGCGGCGGTCAAGGCCACCAACGGCGACCTCGCGCGCGATACCGTGGCCGCGGCGCTCGACAAGGCACGCATCGACGTGGGGCCGGGCGGGGGCGCCGAGATGGTGCCGGGCAAGATGCACGCGAAGATGAACATGTACATCGGCCAGTGCAAGATCACCGCGGATCAGAAGCTGACCTACGACATCATCGCGAAGTCCGCCATGGTCGATCCGAAGGAATGCTGAAGATCCGCATTCTGCCGATTATCGAGATCGTGGTGCTGGTGGTCGCGGTGCTGGTGCCGCTGCTGCTGGCATCGCGACTCGAACTCGTGACGCTCGCCACGAACATCCTGATCCTCGCGCTGCTCGCGATGAGCTTCGATCTGTGCTGGGGCTACTCGGGCATCATGAGTTTCGGGCAGGCGTTGTTCTTCGGGGTCGCCGGCTATGTGATCGCGCTGGTCGGTCGCGACCTCGCCTTCAGCCAGTTGTGGGCGACCCTGCCGCTCGCGATGGTGGTCGGTCTGCTGCTAGCGCTCGCGTTCGCGGCATTCCTGCTGCTGGGACGTCGCACGCCCACGGTGATCTTCGTGGCGCTAGGCACATTGACCGGGTCGTATGCGGCCGAGCGCCTGGTGGCCGGCTGGCAGTATGTCGGCGCCGGCAATGGTCTGTCGGCCGTCAAGCTGATGAGCCTGGGTGAGGCAGAGTTCGTCGAAGGACCGACCTTCTACTACATCGTGCTCGCGCTGCTGCTGGTCGCGTACCTGGCCTCGCGCTATCTCGTGCGATCGCAATTCGGCCTGGTGCTGGCCGGCATGCGCCAGAACGAAGAACGGCTCGCTTTCCTGGGCTACCAGGTGCAGGTGTTCAAGGCGCTGATCTTCTCGTTCGCGGGTCTGCTGGCCGGCCTGTCCGGCGCGCTGTTCGCCTATCACCAGGGTTTCATCGGCCCTGGCAGCATGGGTCCGGGGCTTTCGACCACGGCGGTCCTCTATGCGCTCTTCGGAGGCACTGGCACCTTGATCGGTCCGGTGATCGGCACGGCGACGATCGAGGCGATCAGCTACGCGCTTGCCGACCAGGACGCGATCAGGCAGATCTGGCCGGTTATCCTCGGCGTCGTGCTGTTGCTGGTCGTGACGTTCCGGCCCTCGGGTGTGGTGGGGCTCTTCGTCAGTGAACGGGAGCGTATCGGTTCGTATGGTGGACCCGCTGACGGTGGGGCGACCTCGGGGCCGGCCCCGACTCCGACTCCGGCCCCGACCCCGGCCCTGC
>JBGSTN010000146.1:0-11711 GCA_041736455.1 Burkholderiaceae bacterium
CGAGGTGCGTGGCGAGGTGCTGATGTACCGCAAGGATTTCGAGTCACTGAATGCACTGCAGCTGGCCGATGGCGAGAAAGTGTTCGTCAATCCGCGCAACGCCGCCGCCGGCAGTCTGCGGCAGCTCGACCCGTCGATCACGGCGCGTCGTCGCTTGCGGTTCTTCGCCTACGGCATCGGGGCATCGGAGGGCATCGATTCACCAGCGACGCAATCGGGGCTGCTCGACTGGCTTTCCGGGCTGGGCCTGCCGGTCGGCAGTCCGCGGGCGTGCGTCGAAGGGGTGGCTGGAATGCTGGCGTTCTACCAGCGTGTCTCCGCCGAGCGAACGAAGCTGCCGTTCGATATCGACGGCGTGGTCTACAAGCTCGACGAGCGCGCGCTGCAGGCAAGGGTGGGCCATGTCGCGCGCGCGCCGCGATATGCGGTCGCCCACAAGTTTCCTGCCGAAGAAGCGGTGACGCGTCTGCTCGCCATCGACATCCAGGTGGGTCGTACCGGGGCCCTGACGCCGGTCGCCAGGCTGGAACCGGTGTTCGTCGGCGGCACCACCGTCAGCAACGCCACGCTGCACAACGAAGACGAGATCCGGCGCAAGGATTTGCGCGTCGGCGATTTCGTCATCGTGCGCCGGGCCGGCGACGTGATACCGCAAGTCATGCGTTCATTGAGCGAGCGACGCGACGCCGCCCTCGCCGAACAGGGCAATACGTTCGTGATGCCCGATCGCTGTCCGGTCTGCGGGTCCGCCACCGAGCGCGATCCGCAGGAGGCCGTCTGGCGCTGCGTGGGCGGCCTGTTCTGCGGCGCTCAGCGAAAGCAGGCGATTCGACATTTCGCGCATCGTCGCGCAATGGACATCGAAGGTCTGGGCGAGAAAATCGTCGACCAACTCGTCGATGCGAACCTGCTGCGCACACCGGCCGACATCTATCGGCTCGATGCCGCGAACCTGCAGGCGTTGCCACGCATGGGAGACCGGTCCGCTGCCAACCTGGTCGCGGCGATCGATCGATCGCGCGACACGACGCTGGCGCGATTCCTGTTCGCGTTGGGCATCCGACACGTCGGCGAGGAAGTGGCGCGCGGTCTCGCCGCTCACTTCGGCACACTGACCGCGTTGCTCGACGCCGATTTCACTGCCTTGCTGGCGGAGAAAGCGGCCGTCCAGAAGGAGAATGCCAGGCGTCGCACGAAGGGCGAGCGACCGGCACCGGTCCCACTCGACGGACTGGGACCCGAGATCTTCGCGAGCCTCGCGCATTTCGTCGCCGAACCCCATAATCTCGCAGTCATCGAGGATCTGCTCGCGCAAGGCGTGCGCTATCCGGAAGTGGCGATCGACGCGCCGGCAGGATTCATGGAGGGTGCGGATGTCGGCGTCGACGCTGCCGGGGCGCAGCGCTCGCCGGGCATCGACTCGCACCCACCCCTGTTGCCCCTGGCCGGCCTCACGTTCGTCATCACCGGCACGTTGCCGTCGCTGAGTCGCGACCAGGCGGCCGACCTGATCCGCGCCCATGGCGGTGATGTGAGCGGATCGATCTCGAAACGCACCGATTACCTGGTCGCTGGTGAAGCGGCCGGAAGCAAACTGACCAAGGCCGTGCAACTGGGCACGGCGATAATCGACGAAGCCGGACTGCATGCACTCATCGAGTCGCACCGTCCGGCCAATGATCACACGGAGAAGAGTTGATGCTTGCAATCATTGGCGGGAGTGGATTGGCACGATTGGCAGGGCTGGGCGAGTCGCATCGAAAAGTCGTGCGCACGCCATATGGCGATCCGTCCTGCGCGCTGACATTCGGCTCGCTCGACAACACCCCGCTGGTGTTCCTGGCGCGCCATGGTTATGGTCATACGCTCGCACCGCATCGCATCAACTACCGCGCCAACATCTGGGCACTGCGCGAAATAGGCGCGACGCGGATCATCGCAGTCGCGACCGTCGGCGGCATCCGCGACGATTGCCAGCCGGGTGAACTCGTGATCCCGGACCAGATCATCGACTACACAAGCAATCGGGAGCACACGTTCTTCGACAGCCCGGAAGTAACCGTCACCCACATCGATTTCACGCACCCCTACGACCAGACTGCACGACTTGCCCTTCTCGACGCTGCAGCTCGGCAGAACGAGGCAGTGATCGATGGTGGCACATATGGCTGCACGCAGGGCCCGCGACTCGAAACGGCCGCCGAGATCCGGCGAATGGCTAGCGACGGTTGCGATCTCGTCGGCATGACCGGAATGCCCGAAGCCGCGCTGGCCCGCGAAGCAGGGGTACCGTACGCGACGCTCGCGGTCGTCGCGAATCACTCTGCGGGGCAGGGCGACAGCGCCGACGCCATCGCACTCGATGCGATCGGTCCGATTCTCGACAAGGCGATGGCACGCACGCGACGCATCATCGCGGCGATCCGCGCCTGACCGTACCGCGGGAATCGTCAGCGCGGTGTGCCGTCCGGCAGGCGCAGCGCGTCGAGCAGTTCGGATTCGATCTGCAACTGATGCCTGGGATTGTTGAGCGCCTGGCCGTCGATCACGAACGTATCCTCGACGCGCTCGCCCAGCGTGAGAATGCGGGCGCTGTGAATGTTGACCCCATGGCGCGCCAGCACCAGTGCAATGCGGTACAGCAGTCCCTGCCGATCATTGGCGACCACGGTCAGCAGATAGTGCTGCTGATTCGTATCGGCGCGCAGGTCGACAGTGGGCTTGATCGGGAAAGAACGCGATCGGCGTGAAGCGCGTGACTGCGCCGGCAGTGCCAGCGGGCTTCGCTCACGCAGGCTCTGGGCGAGCTGGTTCTCGACGAGCGCAAGTCGATCCCGGTTCGCAGACTGGTTGTGCTGGTCCGTGACCAGGAAGGTGTCGAGCGCGTAGCCGCGCTGCGTGGTATGGATCTGCGCGTCCAGCACCGACAGGTTGGCACGGTCGAAATATCCGCAGATGCGGCAGAAAAGATCTTCCTGATCGGGCACGTGCACGACGACCTGGAAACCTTCGTCGAATGGCGCGACCCGCGCGCGCACGATCGGTTCGGTCGAGTTCACGTGCTGGGCCAGCACACGAGCGTGCCAGGCGATGTCCTGACCCTCGGTCTTCAGGAAGTAGGCAATATCGAGCTGTTCCCAGAACGGCAGGTATCGATCCGGGCTGATCGCATAGAGGTCGAGGATCCGGATGGCGTCCAGCCGGCTGGCGCCGCTGCGGGCCACGTCGTCGGGCTTGTCGCCGGCCAGATAGCGCTTGGCGGAACGAAACAGATCCTCGAGCAGCTTCGCTTTCCAGCCATTCCACACTTTCGGACTGGTGCCGCGGATATCGGCCACGGTCAACAGGTAGAGCATCACGAGTCGCTCTTCCGTGCCAACGATGTTGGCGAACTCGGCGATCGTGCCCGGATCCGTGAGGTCGCGCTTCTGCGCGTAGGTCGAGAGCGTCAGATGATGCTCGACCAGGAATTCGACGGTCGCGATCTCGTCCTTGCTCATGCCGTGCTCGCGGCAGAAGATCCTGGCGTCCAGTGCGCCCAGTTGCGAGTGATCTCCACCCCGACCCTTGGCGATGTCGTGGAAGAGGGCGCCGACATAGAGCAGCCACGGTTTCTCCACCGACGCCAGCAATTGGCTGCACACCGGGAATTCGTGCGCATGATCCGGGACGGCAAATCTCCGCAGGTTGCGCAGCACCGTCATGATGTGCTGGTCGACGGTATACACGTGGAACAGGTCATGCTGCATGCGTCCGACGATGCGACGGAACACCGGCAGGTAGTGTCCGAGAATCGACCACTGGTTCATCCAGCGCAATGCATGCGTCACGCCGCGCGGCGCCTTGATGATCTCCATGAAAAGCGCGCGATTCACGCTCGATTGGCGGAACGAGGCGTCGATCGACGTACGCGCATTCCACATCGCGCGCCACGCTTCGGTGGTCATTCCGCGCAGGCCCGAATCGCGTTGCAGCTGGATGAAGGCCCGCAGGATCGCGGCGGGATCGCGTCGAAATAGGTCCGGCTCGATCGGTTCCAGCAGCCTGTCACGACTGCAGAATTCATCGTCGATCGGTTCGGCCGGCACCTCGCGCCGATCGCCGAGCGTGGCATCGATGTTCTGGATCAGGATCGTCGTGAGTTGCGTGATCGTCTTGGCGGCACGGTAGTACCGCTGCATCAGTTGCTCGGAGGCGCGCCGGCCCGGCTGGTCGGTGTAACCGAGCAGGCCGGCGACCAGGCCCTGCAGGTCGAACACAAGCCGGTCTTCACGGCGGTCGGCCGCGATGTGCAGCGCCGCCCTGATCCGGCGCAGCAAGCGCTCGTTGTGGCGCAGCAATTGCAATTCGGCGGACGTCACCAGGCCGCTGGCATTGAGATCGGCCCACGTATCGCCGAGGCCGGCCGCGCGTGCCACCCATTTGAGGGTCTGCAGGTCGCGCAGGCCGCCCGGACTCTCCTTGGTGTTGGGTTCGAGGTTGTACGGCGTGTTCTCGTACTTGTCGTGCCGCTGGCGCATCTCGGCGTTCTTAGCCGTGAAGAAATGAGCCGGCTCGAGCGTGCCGGAAAGCGCCGTGTCGAGCTGGGCCGCGAGTTTGCGGGATCCCGTGAGGAAACGACGCTCGAACAGCGCCGTCGCCACCGTGACGTCTGCCGATTGCTCGCTCAGGCAGTCAGTGACCGTGCGTACCGAGTGGCCGATCGACATGCCCACATCCCAGCAGGTACTGATGAACTGCTCGATGCGGGTGGCGGCTTCGCCGACGGGAGGCTCGCCCACCAGGAGCAGCAGATCGACGTCGGAATGCGGAAACTGTTCGCCGCGTCCATAACCGCCCACGGCCAGCAGAGCAGCGGGTTGGTCGACCATCCGGCAATCGCGCCAGAGCTCGATCAACGTGTGGTCGGCCGCCTGCCTCATGCGGGTCGTGATGCGGCTCGGGTCGCGGTCGCGCCGGAATTCGGCGATCGCAACCGCGCGCTCCGTCGCGTATCGTTCTCGCCGCGCCGCGGTTTGCGTCATCGCGGCCGCCGGTTCAGTCATGCGTTCGGTATCAGGCGGCTTGTTTGAGCAGGGCGGGTTTGTCGGGACAACCCGCCGACACCGTGAGAACTTCGAAGGCCTCTTCGGTGACGAGCACCGTGTGTTCCCATTGGGCCGACAGACTGCGGTCGCGTGTGACGATGGTCCAGCCGTCGGGCATTTCACGTACCTCGCGGCGACCGGCATTGATCATGGGCTCGACCGTGAATATCATGCCCGGCGCCAACGTCTCGCCGGTGCCGGCGCGGCCATAGTGCAGGATCTGCGGGTCTTCATGGAAGCGCCGGCCGATGCCATGGCCGCAGAATTCGCGCACGACCGAGAAACCCAGCGTCTCGGCATGACGCTGGATCGCGTGACCGATGTCCCCGAGCCTCGCGCCGGGACGCACGGCTTCGATACCGAGCCACATGCATTCGCGGGTCACTTCACACAGGCGCCGGGCAGCGATCGACGGTTCACCGACCGCGAACATCCGGCTCGTATCGCCGTGGTAGCCATTCTTGATCACGGTGATGTCGATATTGAGCACATCGCCGCTCTTGAGGCGCTTGTCACCCGGAATGCCGTGGCAGACCTGGTGGTTGACCGACGTGCAGATCGATGCCGGAAACGGCGAATAGCCCGGCGGCGCATAATTCAACGGCGCCGGAACCGTCTTTTGCACGTCGACCATGTAATCGTGGCAGAGGCGGTCGAGTTCGCCCGTCGTGACGCCCGGAACGACGTACGGTGTGATGAAGTCCAGCACTTCAGAGGCCAGTCGGCCTGCAACCCGCATTGCGGCGATATCCGCTTCTGTCTTGATTTCGATTGCCATGTTAAGATTATAGGTTATCCAAAGGTGCCGAAGTTACTGAAGTTGCAGCAATTGTCCTGGTAATGTCCCCTGCAATGCGGGGGCCTGCAATCTGGGGTCGTGCATCGCGGACTGATGGATTGCGGACTCGTGAATCGCGGACGCCTGTAAGACCGACGCCTGCGATCCAGCGGGTTGCATTGTCTGCCCGATCCCGGGCCCGGTTCGCGACAGTGGCGGGGCAAGGTTTTCAGTGTGTGCTCATTTTGGGCAGATTTGGGCTCAACCCGCGGCTCGACCCGGTCTTCGCGAGGTATCGCGACGCCGGCTCGGGGCGAGAATGAGT
The DNA here is from genome assembly GCA_041736455.1 of Burkholderiaceae bacterium. GTDB lineage: Bacteria > Pseudomonadota > Gammaproteobacteria > Burkholderiales > Burkholderiaceae_E > JAUIAI01. The sequence goes on from JBGSTN010000146.1 coordinate 6,191, forward strand.
CTTCTGCGCAAGGGTTCGGGGGCCGGGCGCTTTCAAGCAGGGCGCTTCTTGCCAGACCGGCCCAAGCAGGTTCTACGCAGTTCCCGCGGTTTTTTGCAGCGCGGTTCCCGCGGTACTCTTTCCGTAGGAAGGCAGTGCCAGCTGAAGAACATGTCAGCTGGAATGAAGTCGATTCTAGGCAGTAGAGATTCTCGGCAGTAAATCGTCGCAGTATCCGGTTGTTGGGTCGCTGGTGCATGGGATAGGCAGTCCGTTCGACTGTCCTTTCGCACCGGTGCAGCATTGCCACCACCCCGTTCGATCGCGGGTGATTCGTGCATGTCTCCTCAGGCATGGCGGTCGTTCGTGATCGGGGTGGCGCGCAGACCGGTTGCTGTATGAACCAACCCAATCGTTCAAGGTCCTCACCATGCAAGTCACGATGCGTCAAATGCTGGAAGCCGGAGTTCACTTCGGTCACCAGACGCGGTACTGGAATCCGCGGATGGCCCCTTACATCTTCGGTCATCGCAACAAGATCCACATCATCAACCTGGAAAAGACCGTCGTCCTTTTCCAGGATGCCATGAACTATCTCGGCAAGCTGGCAGCCAATCGCGGCTCGATCCTGTTCGTCGGCACCAAGCGGCAGGCGCGCGAAGTCATTGCCGAGGAAGCGGCGCGTGCCGGCATGCCCTATGTCGATCAGCGTTGGCTGGGCGGCATGCTGACCAATTTCAAGACAGTCAAGGCGTCGATCAAACGCTTGCGCGACATCGATACGACCATCGCCGAAGGTGGCATGGAGCGGCTTTCCAAGAAGGAGGGCCTGATGCTCACCCGCGAGCACGAGAAGCTGTTGCGCAGCCTGGGCGGCATCAAGGAAATGAACGGCCTGCCCGACGCCCTGTTCGTCATCGACGTGGGCTTCCACAAGATCGCCATCACCGAAGCGCGCAAGCTCGGCATTCCCATCATTGCCGTGGTCGACAGCAACCACAACCCTGACGGGATCGACTACGTGATTCCCGGCAATGACGACTCGGGTCGGGCGATCAAGCTCTATGCACAGGCAGCGGCCGACGCGATCATCGCGGGCAAGTCGGCGGCATTGCACGAGATCGTCGAGCAGCCGGGTAACGACGAGTTCGTCGAAGTCGAGTCCTGATGACGTCGTGGCACTTCGTTGCCACGCGGTCTCTCGCGGACCGCGTCGGCGATCACGTCCCACGGCAAGACAGCTACAAACCGAAGGAACATTCATGACTGCAATTACGGCCGCCATGGTCAAGGACCTGCGCGAGCGTACCGACGCGCCGATGATGGAATGCAAGAAGGCTCTGACCGAAGCCGACGGTGACATGGCCAAGGCGGAGGAACTGCTGCGCGTCAAGCTCGGCAGCAAGGCGAGCAAGGCCGCCAGTCGCGTCACCGCGGAGGGTATCGTGGCGATTCATCTGTCGCCCGACCGCAAGACAGGCGCGATTCTCGAGATCAACTGCGAAACGGATTTCGTCGCTCGCAATGACGACTTCCTCGGTTTCGCGCAAGCCTGCGCGGCGCTGATCGTCTCTTCGGGTCCTGCCGACGTCGCTGCGCTCAGCGCACTCGACATCGCGGGCCAGACGGTCGAACAGACACGTGCTGCGCTGATCGGCAAGATCGGCGAGAACATGACGCTGCGTCGCTTCGAACGCTACGAGGCGAAGGGCCGGCTGTACGAATACATTCACGGTGGCGCGCGCATCGGCGTGCTGCTCGATCTGGTCGGTGGCGATGAAAGCCTCGGCCGCGATCTCGCCATGCATATCGCCGCATTGAAGCCGCGCGCCCTCGATCGCAGCGGCGTGACCGACGACGACATCGCGCGTGAGCGGTCGGTGGCTCAGGCCAAGGCGGCCGAATCCGGCAAGCCGGCCGATATCGTTGCCAAGATGGTCGAGGGCTCGGTACAGAAGTTCCTGAAGGAAGTGACGCTGCTCGGGCAGACCTTCGTGAAGGACGACAAGCTCACGATCGAGAAACTGCTGACACAGCAGAAGGCTCAGGTCGCGCGCTTCTCGCTGTTCGTCGTGGGTGAAGGTATCGAAAAGGCCACCACGGACTTCGCCGCCGAGGTTGCCGCCCAGGCCGCTGCCGCGGCTGGCCGTTGATGCTGAGGATTGCGCTGCATGAGTGAACCCAAGTCGACCGGCCCTTATCGGCGGGTCCTGCTGAAGCTTTCTGGCGAAGCGCTGATGGGCGACGACGCCTATGGCATCAACCAGGCGACGCTGGAGCGGATGGTCAACGAGATTCGCGAGGTTGTCGCCGGCGGTACGGAAGTGGCCGTCGTGATCGGCGGTGGCAACATCTTCCGCGGCGTCGCGTTGGGCGCGGCCGGCATGGACAGGGCGACGGGCGACTACATGGGCATGCTCGCCACGGTCATGAACGCCCTGGCACTGCAGGATGCGTTCAGGCAGGCCGGCGTGCCGGCGCGTGTGCAGTCCGCGTTGAAGATCGAGCAGGTGGTCGAACCCTATATTCGCCCGAAGGCACTCCGTTATCTCGAAGAGCGCAAGGTGGTGATCTTCGCGGCAGGAACGGGCAATCCGTTCTTCACGACGGATACCGCGGCGGCGCTGCGCGGCGCCGAGATCGGCGCGCAGATCGTCCTGAAAGCGACCAAGGTCGACGGCATCTACACGGCCGATCCGAACAAGGACCCGACTGCCACACGCTACACGCAGATCAGTTTCGATCAGGCGATCAGCCAGAACCTGAAAGTGATGGATGCCACGGCCTTCGCGCTCTGTCGCGACCAGCGGCTACCGATCAATGTGTTCTCGATTCTCAAGGAGGGCGCGTTCAAGCGCGTCGTGGCCGGCCAAGATGAGGGCACCTACGTTCACATCTGATTTCCGAGGCGTTGGCATTCTTCATCGAGGATGCACGAACCGGGCGCACCGTCGGACCAGACCGGTGCAGCCTGACGCCCATCCGGCGGCGAGCCGGATCTGAACTCACCGGAGAAGAAATGAGCATTGCCGAGATCACCCGAACATCCGAAGACAAGATGCGCAAGTCGATCGAATCGCTGCAGCTGAGTCTCACGAAAATTCGTACCGGTCGTGCGAGCACCGGGATCCTCGATCACGTGCATGTCGATTACTACGGTAGCATGGTGCCCATCTCCCAGGTGGCGAACATGACGTTGATCGATTCGCGCACGGTCGGCGTCACGCCCTGGGAAAAGAAGATGGTATCTGCCGTCGACAAGGCGATTCGCGAATCCGATCTCGGCCTGAATCCGGCGGTGCTGGGCGACATCATTCGCGTGCCGATGCCCCCTCTGTCGGAAGAGCGCCGGCGCGAGCTGACCAAGGTGGTCAAGAGCGAAGGTGAGCATGCGAAAGTGGCGGTACGCAATCTCCGACGCGACGCCAATGACAAGCTCAAGCGTCTTCTCAAGGACAAGTCGGTCTCGGAAGACGAAGAGCGGCGCGCGCAGGACGCCATGCAGAAGCTGACCGACCGCTTCGTCGCGGAGATCGACTCGATTCTCGAAGTGAAGGAAAAGGAAATCATGACGGTCTGATGGTGCGGCTGTCCTTCCCCTCGGCCGTCCGGTGACCAAAGTGCATACGAGTTCGACGCAGTCCCTTCCAGAAGCCGGTGAAATACCGCGGCACATTGCCATCATCATGGATGGCAACGGACGCTGGGCGACGAGTCGGCGCCTGCCACGCGCGGCCGGGCACGTCAAAGGCGTGGAAGCGGTACGTCGCACGGTCGAGGCGGCAGCCGATGCCGGTGTCGAATATCTGACTCTCTTCGCCTTCAGTTCTGAGAACTGGCGCCGACCGGCCGATGAAGTGTCGATCCTCATGAGTCTGTTCGTGCGTGCCCTCGAGCGCGAGATCGTTCAGTTGCGTGCGAATGGCATTCGGCTGCGCGTCATCGGTGACCTCGATCGCTTCGAACCACGCCTGCGCGCGTTGATCGCCCAGGCCGAGCAGCGCACCGCACAGAACACCGGGCTGATCCTGACTATCGCGGCCAACTATGGCGGACGATGGGATATCCTTCAGGCGATGCGGCGAATGCTGGACGCCCATCCCGAATTCGCGCTTCCCGGCCGGCCGATTCCCGAGGGGGCGATCGTCGAGCATCTGGCGATGGCCTATGCGCCGGAACCCGACCTGTTCATTCGTACGGGAGGTGAGCAGCGCATCAGCAATTTCCTGCTGTGGCAACTCGCCTATACCGAGTTCTATTTCACGGATCTGTTCTGGCCCGATTTCGACAAGCAGGCGTTTCGTGACGCGCTTGCTTCCTACCGACGACGTGAACGCCGCTTCGGACGAACGAGCGCGCAGGTCGAAGCCGTCTGATGCTTCGCACCCGCGTCATCACGGCATTGCTTCTGATGGCGCTGACCCTGCCGGCGATGATTTTCGATCCGCCCATCTGGTGGGCGATACTATCGCTTGCGTTCCTGGCCCTCGCGGCCCACGAATGGCAACGGTTGCAGCCGGTCCGGTCGGGCCGGTCGGTAAACCTGTTCGCGCCGCTCATCGTGCTGCTCGGCTCGTCCTGGCTGCTGGCCATGCGCTGGTGGCCAGTGCCTGCCGACGAGGCCGGCGTGGCGGTGATGGTTCTTGCAGCGATTTTCTGGATGATCGGCGCGCCCTGGCGGTTGCGCTCGCTGCCGTTGTCCGCGGGTCCGGCATGGTTGGTCATGTTGCTGTTGCTGGCCTGCTGGTTTGCACTGGTCGACCTTCGTGAGATCGGACCGGTGGCCCTGTTTTGTGGGATGGCGATCGTCTGGGTCGCCGATATCGGCGCATATTTCGTGGGCAAGCGTTTCGGGCGGCGCAAACTCGCGCCGGCGATCAGCCCGGGCAAGAGTTGGGAAGGCGTTTTCGGAGGCATATTCTTCGTGGTGATCATTGCTCTTTCCGCCGCCGCATCGCCTGTCCTGGCCGATGCGATTCCGGCTCGTCTGGTCGAACGCGTCGGACCGATCCTTGCCGCGCTGCTTCTCGCCGCGCTGAGCCTGCTTTCTGTCGTCGGCGACCTCTACGAATCGGCGCTCAAGCGGGCTGCCGGCGTCAAGGACAGTGGCAAGACCCTGCCGGGCCACGGCGGCGTCCTCGATCGCGTCGACGGGTTGATTCCCGTGATGCCCTGCGTTGCGTTGCTGCACAGGCTGCTGTCATGAAGGATCGCCAGTCGCTTACCATTCTCGGCGCGACCGGGTCGATCGGTTGCAGCACGCTGGACGTTGTGGCCGGTCATCCCGACCGTTTTGCGATCTATGCGCTGACGGGCAATTCCCGGCTCGACGTGCTGGCGGCGCAATGCGTTCGCTATCGGCCGCGATTCGCGGTCGTGACGACCGAACAGGCCGCCGCCGAGCTGCGCGAGAAGATCGCCGTACTCGATGCAGGGCGTGCTTCGATCACGTCGATGCGCACCACGGTCCTGGCCGGGCAGGAAGCTCTCGAGGAGGTCGCTCGCGCCGACGAAGTGACCACCGTGATGGCGGCGATCGTCG
>JBGSTN010000168.1:0-1582 GCA_041736455.1 Burkholderiaceae bacterium
CACCGGCCCGTTTGCCGTGCGTGTTGCCGGGCGTCAGCACCTCGCGCAGATAACGCCCGGTATGGCTGGCCTCGTCGGCAGCCACGTCTTCAGGGGTTCCACAGACGACGATGGTTCCGCCGCCGGCACCGCCTTCGGGACCGAGGTCGATGATCCAGTCGGCTGTCTTGATCACATCGAGATTGTGCTCGATGACGACCACCGTGTTGCCGTGGTCGCGCAACTGGTGCAGAACCCGCAGCAACAGCGCGATGTCCTGGAAATGCAGGCCGGTCGTCGGCTCGTCGAGGATGTAGAGCGTACGACCCGTGTCGCGCTTGGACAGCTCGAGAGAGAGCTTGACGCGCTGCGCCTCGCCACCCGAAAGGGTCGTGGCGCTCTGACCGAGCCGGACATATCCCAGGCCGACGTCGAGCAGTGTCTGCAGTTTGCGCGCGATGAGCGGCACCGCGGCGAAGAATTCGCTGGCCTGCTCGATGGTCATGTTCAGCACGTCGGCGATCGTGCGCTTCTTGTAGACCACCTCGAGCGTTTCGCGGTTGTAGCGCTTGCCCATGCAGACATCGCACGGCACGTAGACGTCGGGCAGAAAGTGCATCTCGACCTTGATCATGCCGTCGCCCTCGCAGGCCTCGCATCGACCGCCGCGCACGTTGAACGAGAAACGCCCCGGACCGTAGCCACGTTCGCGCGCGATCGGCGTTTCGGCGAACAGATCACGGATCGGCGAGAACAGCCCCGTGTAGGTCGCCGGGTTCGAGCGCGGCGTGCGGCCGATCGGACTCTGGTCGACGCTGATCACCTTGTCGAAATGCTCCAGGCCGTCGATACGCTCGTGTTCGGCGGGCTCCGCCTGCGATCGATAGATGCGCCGCGCCGCGGCATGATGCAGCGTCTCGTTGACCAGCGTCGATTTGCCCGAACCCGATACTCCGGTCACGCAGATCATCAACCCGGCCGGAAAGTCGACGGTCACGTCGCGCAGGTTGTTGCCCGTGGCGCCGCGTACCGTGATGCACTGGTCGCCGGGCGGCCGACGCTTCCCGGGCACCGCGATGGACAGCGCGCCCGAGAGATAACGGCCCGTGATCGACGCGGGATTGGCCGCGATGTCGTCCGGCGTGCCCTGTGCCACGACTTCACCCCCGTGCACGCCGGCGCCGGGCCCCATGTCGACCACGTGATCGGCTGCACGGATCGCATCCTCGTCGTGCTCGACGACCAGCACCGTATTGCCCAGGTCACGCAGGTGCCGCAACGTCTCGATCAGTCGATCGTTGTCGCGCTGGTGCAGACCGATCGACGGTTCGTCGAGCACATACATCACGCCGGTCAGTCCGGAGCCGATCTGCGAGGCCAGCCGGATCCGCTGCGCTTCTCCACCCGAGAGCGTTTCCGCCGCGCGATCGAGCGACAGGTAATTGAGACCGACATTGTTCAGGAATCGCAGGCGCGAAACGATCTCGCGCGCGATCCGTTCGCCCACCGGCTGCTTGACGCCTTCGAGCTGCATGCCCTCGAACCAGGCGAGCGAGTCGCGCAGCGTCATGCGCGACACCTCCCAGATCGCCAGGTCGGCATC
>JBGSTN010000172.1:0-4018 GCA_041736455.1 Burkholderiaceae bacterium
GTCACCGACGTGGCCGGTGCATAGGTGCCCGCATCGCTGAGGCTGTCGCCGAACGAAACGACGCGCGTGAACGAGCCCTTGCTCGACGGGATCCCGCCCGGTGCGGGATCGTCGTCATCGTCGCCGCACGCAGCCAGGACCACAGCGACACCGATGCCTGCGAGCGCGAAGACGACAGACCGCCAGGTCCCCGTGAATCGACGCGACCGCGGCTGGGGACCGTGGACGATGGCCTCGCTGCCCCGGGGGGTGCCTTCATAGTCGCTGCTAGTCATGATGAGTCTCCGGTTTCTATCTCGTGTGGATCGTGATTCTGCATCACGGATCGAGCGACCGGCGCCAACACACGACATCACCTGGGTCACGGCGCGTTTTGCACAAACGTGCTACGTCAGCGCCGTGCCGAACCAGCGAGGTGCCGGACCAGTCTCGTGCCGACTCGTTTGCACAGCGGACTCGTCCATCGCCGGGTTCGTCGAACACCGGCCGGCCGAGCGCCAGAGCAACCGAACACCGGAGCAGCGGAACACCGGATCAGCCGAACACCGGATCAGCCGCGCGCCACATCAGCCGAGCGAACTGGCCAGCGCACGACGCAGTTCGTCTGCTTCACGCCGCGCGCGCTGCGCATAGTCGTCGACCTGGTCTTCGCCGATGCGCCCGACATTGAAGTAGTCGGCCTGCGGATGGGCCAGATAGAAACCCGACACGCTCGCGGCCGGCAGCATCGCGAACGACTCGGTGACCGACATCCCGATCGAGGCGCAGTCGAGATACTCGAACATCGCGCGCTTGACCGTGTGTTCCGGGCAGGCCGGATAACCGGGCGCGGGGCGAATGCCGCGATACTGTTCGGCGACGAGTTCGTCGTTCGTCAGTTGCTCGGCAGGCGCATAGCCCCACAGATCGGTACGCACCCGCCGGTGCATGGTTTCGGCGAACGCTTCGGCGAGTCGATCGGCGATCGCCTTCAGCATGATCGCCGAGTAGTCATCGAGCAGCTTCGCGAATTCGGCTTCCTTCTTGTCGACGCCCAGGCCGGCGGTCACTGCGAAGACGCCGATGTAGTCGGCAAGGCCCGACGGCTTGCCGTCAATCAGCTTGGGCGCGATGAAATCGGCCAGGCACTTGTTCGCGACGCCGGCACGCTTTTCCGTCTGCTGCCGCAGGTTGTGCCAGACGAAGGCCACCTGGGTGCGCGAGTCGTCGGTGTAGATTTCGATGTCGTCATCGTCGACGCTGTTGGCCGGCAGAAGGGCGATGACGGCATTGGCCTGCAGCCAGCGTCCGTTGATCACCCGCTCGAGCATCGCCTTGCCGTCGGAGAACACGCGGCGCGCCGATTCACCGATCACCTCATCGTTGAGGATGGCCGGAAACGGGCCATGCAGTTCCCAGGTCTGGAAAAACGGCTGCCAGTCGATCAGCCTGGCGATCTCGGCCAGATCGTAATTGCGGAATTCGCGCCGACCGATGAACTTCGGTCTGGCCAGCAGAGCCGCGGGCGGTGCGGTCGAACCGGATTGCAGCGCGCCATCCTGTGCCGCGTGCCAGTCGATCGGCGTACGGTTGGCGCGCGCCTGGGCGAGCGGAACGAGCTTCGGGCCCTTCTTGCCCGCATGCTGCGCACGAACCTTTTCGTAGTCGAGCACGATCTGCTCGAGATACGCCGTTCGCGTCTCCGGGGAGATCAACTGCTGCGCGACCGGGACCGAACGCGACGCATCGACGACATGGATGACCGGGCCTGAATAGTTCGGCGCGATCTTGACGGCGGTATGCACGCGCGACGTGGTCGCGCCGCCGATCAGCAGCGGCATCTTCTTCTCGCGGATGAAGTCGTCACGCTCCATCTCGCGCGCGACATAAGCCATTTCTTCCAGCGACGGCGTGATGAGTCCGGACAGGCCGATGATGTCGGCCCCTTCGTCCTTGGCCTTGGCCAGGATGTCGGCGCAGGCGACCATCACGCCCATGTTGACGACGTCGAAGTTGTTGCACTGGAGCACGACGCTGACGATGTTCTTGCCGATGTCATGGACATCGCCTTTCACGGTGGCGATGACGATCTTGCCCTTGCTCGCCACATCGCCGCCGGCGGCGAGAATCTGCAACTTCTCGGCCTCGATGTAGGGAATCAGGTGCTGAACCGCCTGCTTCATCACGCGGGCCGACTTCACCACCTGCGGCAGGAACATCTTGCCCGCGCCGAACAGATCGCCGACGACGTTCATGCCGTCCATCAGCGGGCCTTCGATGACCTCGATGGGGCGACCGTTGCGGGCTGCGACCTGCTGCCAGGCCTCTTCGGTGTCGACAACGATGTACTCGGTGATGCCCTGGATCAGCGCATGGGTGAGACGCTCCTGGACGGTGCGCGGCGCCTCGGGCGTGCCGCGCCAGTCGAGATTCTCTTCGCGCCGGGCACCACTGCCCGTGAGCGTGCCGGCGAATTCGATCATCCGTTCGGTGGCCGACTTCGCGCGTTCGGGTGAATCGGCCGGCAGATCCGGCGCGAATGTCGGACCGCGATTGAGAATGATGTCTTCGACACGCTCGCGCAACGTGGGCTCGATCTGGTCGTAGACCCCGACCATGCCTGCGTTCACGATGCCCATCGTCAGGCCGTTGCGGATCGCGTGGTAGAGGAAGACCGTGTGGATCGCCTCGCGGGCCTGTTCGTTGCCCCGGAAACTGAACGACACGTTCGACACGCCACCCGATACCTTCGCATGCGGCAGATTGTCACGAATCCATTTGGTCGCCTCGATGAAATCGACCGCGTAGTTGTCGTGCTCCTCGATGCCGGTGGCGATCGCGAAGATATTGGGATCGAAGATGATGTCTTCCGGGGGGAATCCGACCACGTCGACCAGCAACCGGTAGGCACGTTCGCAGATCTCGATCTTGCGCCTGAACGTATCGGCCTGGCCCTGCTCGTCGAACGCCATCACCACCGCGGCCGCACCATAGCGCCGGCAGAGTGTCGCCTGGTGGATGAAGGCGTCTTCGCCCTCCTTCATCGAAATGGAATTGACGATGCACTTGCCCTGCACGCACTTCAGCCCGGCTTCGATCACCGACCACTTCGAACTGTCGATCATGATCGGCACCCGGCAGATATCGGGCTCCGAACCGATCAGGTTCAGGAAGCGCTTCATCGCGGCGGCCGAATCGAGCATCGCTTCGTCCATGTTGATGTCGATGATCTGCGCGCCGTTTTCGACCTGCTGCCGCGCCACCGCGAGCGCCTCATCGTACTGCTCGTTGAGGATCATCCGGGCGAATGCGCGCGATCCAGTGACGTTCGTCCGCTCGCCGACATTGACGAACAGCGACGCACGATCGATCTTCAGCGGCTCGAGGCCGCTCAGGCGCAACACACCGGGATCGACGGTCGGCACTTTCCGCGGTGCCTGATCGGCCACCGCGGCTGCGATTGCCGCGATGTGCTCCGGCGTCGTGCCGCAGCATCCGCCGGCAAAATTGACGAAGCCGCTGCGGGCGAAGTCCTTCAGCAGACTCGACGTGATGTCTGGCGTCTCGTCGAAGCCGGTGTCGGACATCGGATTGGGCAGACCGGCGTTGGGATAGACACTGACGAAGGTATCGGCGAGCTTGGACAACTCTTCGATATAAGGCCGCATCAGCGCAGCGCCCAGCGCGCAGTTCAGGCCGATGGAGAGCGGCCTGGCGTGGCGCATCGAATACCAGAATGCCTCGACGGTCTGGCCCGAGAGAATCCGGCCCGATGCATCGGTAACCGTGCCGGAAATCATGATCGGCAAGCGTGGCAGGCCTGCGGCGTCGCGTTCGGCATGGAGTTCATCGATGGCGAACAGTGCCGCCTTCGCATTCAGCGTGTCGAAGATGGTCTCGACGAGGAACAGATCCGCCCCGCCGTCGACCAGGCCACGCGCCTGCTCGAGGTAGGCCTCGCGCAATTCGTCGAAGGTGACGTTGCGCGCGCCAGGATCGTTCACGTCGGGCGAGATCGACGCCGTGCGTGGCTGCGGAC
>JBGSTN010000196.1:0-1550 GCA_041736455.1 Burkholderiaceae bacterium
GACGCGCGCGGTCGCTTCATCGAGCAGAAGGATCGACGGCCCGCCGGCCAATGCCCGCGCGATCGCCAGCAACTGCTTCTGCCCGGCCGACAATCGGGCACCGCCTTCGCCCAGCGGGGTGTCGTAGCCTCGTTCGAGCGCCATGATGAATCCGTGTGCACCGGCACTGCGAGCGGCGCGTTCGATCGCTTCGCGCGGGATCGACCGCCCCATCGCGATGTTCTCGAAGGCGGTCGCGGCCAACAGGAAAGGTTCCTGCGGAACGACCCCGACTGCCTGGCGGAAAGCGCTTTCACCCAGCCGGTCGATCGGGACGCCGCCCAGCGTGATCGCACCCGACCACGGTTCGTAGAATCGCAGCAGCAGTCCGAGCAGCGAGCTCTTGCCCGCGCCCGTGTGACCGACCACGCCGACGAACGCGCCCGGGCGTATGTCCAGCGTGAGATCGTGCAGCACGGGCTGTCCCGGCTGGTAGCCGAACACGAGATGCTCGATGCTTACCCTGCCATCGCCGATGGCGACGTCGCCGGTCGTCGGTTCGGTCGCCGGTTCGTCGAGGAGTTGCGCGAGTCGAGAGCCGGACACGAGCGCCTGCTGCAGCATCGAGAACTGCTGCGTGATCTGTATCAATGGTTCGACGATGCGACCGATGTAGGTGATGGCTGCATAGAGCAGTCCGACCTGCACGCCGTCGAAAGCCAGGGTGCCGAACGCCGCGATCGCCGCAGCGATGAGCAGCAGATTCACCAGATCGAGCGCCGGTCGCAGCAGAAACGCATTGGCGCGCGTCTCGCGCATCCGTGATTCGTAGTACCGCGCGTTGGCGGCGGCGAAGTCATCCGCATAGCGCCCGGCGCTGCCGGTCGCCTGCAGCAACGGCATGCCGGCAATGCTCTCGGCGACGCGCGCGTTGATCTCGCTGCGCAGCTCACGCGTCCGCGCCACCGCCGCGGCGCTCGCACGACGGTAGACCCAGACGATCGCCGACATCACCGGAACGAGCACCAGCATGATCAGCATCAGCCGCCAGTCGAGCCAGGCCATTGCCAGCAACGCGCCAGCCAGCACCGTGAGCCCCTGCAGGACCTCGAACAGCACCTGCACGTACAGCTGGCGGATCTGCTCGGTATCGTTCGTGATGCGACTGACGACCTGCCCGGTGATCGCATGATCGAACCATGCCATCGGCAGCCGCAGCACGTGTTCGTGCACCCATTGCCGCAATCGCTTCACGGATCGCATCGCGACCCCGGCCATCGAGATCAGGGTGAAGTAGCGCAGCAGGCCGGCACCCCAGCTGGCGAGCAGTGCGCCACCGAGCAACCAGAATGCGGCGCCCGCGTCGAGCGACCGGGGCACCAGTTGCGTGTCGATGAATGTCTTGCCGAGGATCGGGCCCAGTGCCTCGAGAAGACCGGCCAGTATCAGCCAGATCAGCGCATGTCCGAGGCGACGTGCATCGGGCCGCAGCGCCCGCACCAGCAGCGGGATACCAGCCAGGTCACCCGGCGGCTTGTGCGCACGATCCGACGCCGGCGGCGCTTTTCGGC
>JBGSTN010000213.1:0-3363 GCA_041736455.1 Burkholderiaceae bacterium
AAGTTGATCAACGAGCAACTGGCCGGGTGCAGTCTCAAGACTGCCCGCACCACCCACCACTAGCAGGCGTGGGACACGGCTATTAGCAACCGCGACCAGGATCGCGTCGACGCCCGAACCTTGCAGATCGTCCTTTCCCGGATTAAAGGCGCTGATTACCACCTCATGTCCTACCAGAACATCAGCGAGCCGGTCCATTTCGCAGACGTCAAGAGCGACAAGAGCTGCGCTGCCAGCAGGAATCTTCGTCGTGTCGCGGGCAATGGCGGTCACTTCGTGGCCGCGCTTCAGCGCTTCGGCAAGTATCCTCGAGCCAGTATATCCAGTGGCGCCGATCAGTGCGATTTTCATGCTGTTTCCTTACAATACCAGCGTCAATTCGGTGGTCGCGGGTCGCGCCACGCAGAGCAGAACGCCATGCTCGTTGGTTTTGAAGCTGGGAGGCCGCGGATAGGTGATGCGGCCGGCGATCAAGGCGGTTTCGCACGTCCCGCAGCGGCCGCTGCGACACGAAGCCGACGCTGGTATTTCCGCTTGTTCGAGGGTTTGCAGAAGGCTCTCGCCGGGTTTTGACCGCACGGTCGTGGCTGACCGGACCAGCGTGACTGTTGCTACATCGACCGGTGGACCATCAGCATAGGGTGAGGGCGACTGACCGATGCGTTGTGGTGCATCGGGTCCGAACGCCTCCCAATTGATCCGCTCGTCGGCGACGCCCAGTGTCCGCAGTGCCTCATAGGATTCAGCCATGAATCCCGCTGGTCCGCAGAGGTAAAAATCATACTCAGCAGCATCCGGAAACAACGACTGCAGTGCAGCCGCGTCCAGGCGTCCGCCATACGTATAGTCCGTGACCGGCAGTTCGTGGGCCTGAGGCCGCGAATAGACAAAGCTCACTCTACAGTTTGGCCTTGCCGCCAACGCACGCAGGTCTGTCAACAGCGGCCGGTCCAGGCCGTTGCGGACGGCGTGAACAATGTGTATCGCCCGTCCAGGGAAACGCTGTCGTGTCGCGGTACCACCGGTCAGATACTGGGCCATCGCCACCAGCGGGGTAATGCCAATGCCGCCACCGAGTAGGGCGACAGGCCGTCGACTTTCGTGTGCAAGTGTAAACGTGCCGGCAGGTCTTCGCGCCATTACTTCGAGGCCGACGCGGCCGTGGCGGCGTAGCCAGTTGTTTAGGCCGGTTCCTGCCTGACCCTGGGCTCGGACACTGAGCCGGTAGCGTTTTCCATCGGGTGCTGCGGACAGCGAGTAGACGGCGCGCAGGGAACTACCAGCATCGGTGGGAATGCGGATCGGAAGATACTGTCCCGGCTGAAAACTGGGCAAAGGATCATCACCCAACGGTTCAAGCCAGTACGACTGCACCGTTGGACTTTCGTCGACAATGTCCGCGATCCGGAATGTCCGCTCGGTTTCGGCCGCCACGCGCGCGGCGGCGGCAGCGGCCACTGCGGACCAGACGCCAGTGTCATCCAGTTGCGGGGCAAATTCAGGCGTGGTCCAGAACCGTGGTAACGCTCCTTCGAGCAACCACGCCTGCTCGACTCGCACCTGCACCAGTCGCTCTGCGCCGGCAAAGTCGGCCAGCTCGGCACCCTCCCAGATGACTGTTGCCTGCCCAGTCACACTGACGGCGTCGCCCGACTCGAAATCGAGCAACAGAATCCCGGCGCGTGGATTGACGGCGATATTGCCCAGAGTGTTGAAAGCCAGGTTCCCCACATAATCGGGCAGGGTCAGCACGGTACCTTCCGTAGCGTCCGTGGCGCGCACGAAGCCCGGCCGGCCACCGCGATGATTAACATCAGCCCCCTCCGTCGGGTCGGACGAACCCGCGTTGGGTGAGGCCGAGGCAATAAAGCAGGTATCGGTGCGTCTCACCATGTCGAGCGCTCGCGGTGTCAACCTGTTGCCCAGAGCAATGACACCTCCCGCGTGGGCCGATTGGATCGACTGGTTCTCCAGCCTGCGCATCTGGATATATTGCGGGCAGTTCCCAAAACTTTGGTCGACGCTGATGGTGACCCTGTCCTCGGAAATCAGTAAGCGCTGCCGCGCTGCCACGTTGACGGGTCAGTTGGGGATCTTGGCGTAGGCCCAGGGCATGAGGTCGTCGATCTTCGACGCGGGCCAGCCATTGACGAGCTTTGTCAGCGTGTCGGTGAGCCAGGCGTGCGGATTCACGCCGTTGAGCTTGCAGGTCTCGATCAGCGAGGCGACGATCGCCCAGTTGGCGCCGCCTTCGTCGCTGCCGGCGAAGAGTGCGTTCTTGCGGTTCAACGCGATCGGACGGATGCTGCGCTCGACTGTGTTGGAATCGATCTCGATGCGGCCGTCGTCTAGGAAACGCGTCAAGCCATTCCAGTGATTGGTGCCATAGCGGATCGCCTCGGCGGTTTCGGAGCTGCGTGGCAGTTTGGCGAGCTGCTCGCCAAGCCATGTCTTCAGCGCATCGACGAGTGGCCTCGTGCGTTCCTGTCGAACGGCGCGTCGCGTGTCGGCGCTTTGGCAGCGGACCTCCGCTTCGATGCCGTAAAGCGCGCCGATCTTGTCGAGTGCCGCCGATGCGATCGGCGCGTTGCCACCTTTCGCGAGGTCGTAGAAACGGCGTCGGAAGTGGCTCCAGCAGTAGGCGAGCGTGACCGGACCTCCGGCGCGAACTGGATCGGCCAACCCGTTGTAGCCATCATAGCCGTCGACCTGCAGAACGCCGTTGAAGCCGGCGAACATCGTGCGGGCATGCTCGCCGCCGCGGCCGGGCGCGTAATGGTAGGCGACCGCTGGCGGATCGCTGCCGCCCCACGGTCGATCATCGCGCGCAACAGCCCAGAGGTAACCGGTCTTCGTCTTGCCGCGCCCAGGATCGAGCACAGGACAGCGCGTCTCGTCGCAGAAAAGCTTCGTCGAGCGCATCAGGTTTTGGATCAGACGCGCATACAGCGGCTCGAGTTCGGCGGCGCCGAAGCCCACCCAATGGCAGAGCGTCGAGCGATCGATGACGATCCCGTCGCGGGCGAAGATCTGCGATTGCCGATAAAGCGGAGTGTGGTCGGCGTATTTTGATACGAGCACGTCGGCGACGAGTGCTTCCGTCGGGATGCCGCCTTCGATCAAGCGCGCCGGCGCGGGCGCCTGCACGATACCGACAACATCGTCGGCGCCGGTCTTCTCGCAATTTCGACAGGCGTACTTCGGTCGGCGAGTCACGAGCACACGCAGTTTCGCCGGCACCTTGTCGAGCCGCTCGGAGCGATCCTCGCCGATCTGATGCAGTTCGCCGCCACAGCAGGGGCAGGCTTTCGTGGCAGGTTCGACGACGATCTCCTCGCGCGGCAAATGCGTGGGCAAGTGGCC
>JBGSTN010000252.1:0-6318 GCA_041736455.1 Burkholderiaceae bacterium
GGCGCGCTGACCGCCGCCGACAGCCTGGCTCCGGTGGCCGAGGTCCTGTCGGCGCTGATCGGCAAGCCGGTCCGCTTGCAGGCCGACTGGGTCGATGGCGGCTTCGACATCGAGCCGGGCGAGGTCGTGATGCTCGAGAACTGCCGTGGCAACGTCGGTGAGAAGAAGGACGACGAGGCGCTGTCCCGGAAGATGGCTGCGCTCTGCGACGTCTATGTCAATGACGCGTTCGGGACGTCTCACCGGGCAGAGGCGACGACTCACGGCATTGCTCGCTATGCACCCATAGCGTGCGCAGGGCCTTTGCTGTCGGCCGAACTCGATGCGCTGGGCAAGGCCCTGGGCAACCCCGACCGTCCGCTCGTGGCCATCGTCGCCGGCTCCAAGGTCTCCACCAAGCTGACGATCCTCAAGTCGCTGGCCGGCAAGGTCGATCGCCTCATCGTGGGTGGTGGCATTGCCAACACCTTCCTGCTGGCGGCGGGCAAGCCCATCGGAAAATCGCTTGCCGAGCCCGACCTGGTCGACAAGGCGCGCGAGATCATCGCGATGATGTCTGCTCGTGGCGCAGAGGTTCCGATCCCCGTCGACGTCGTCTGCGCCACGGAATTCTCGGCGAATGCGACCGCCACGGTTCGTTCGGCCGACGACGTTGCCGCGGATGAACTCATTCTGGATATCGGACCGCGCACGAGCGATACGCTGGCGAAGATCCTGCGCGACGCAGGAACCATCGTCTGGAACGGGCCGGTCGGCGTGTTCGAGTTCGATGCGTTCGCACGCGGCACCGAGACGCTGGCCCATGCGATTGCCGACTCGAAGGGCTTCTCGATCGCCGGTGGCGGCGATACGCTGGCCGCCATCGCCAAGTTCGGCATTGCCGATCGGATCGGTTACATCTCGACCGGTGGCGGCGCGTTTCTCGAGTTCCTCGAAGGGCGACCCCTGCCCGCTGTAGTGGCATTGAGCGAACGGGTCTGAGATGACCTGATGGGACCCGGTTGCCGGCGCCTCTCACTTTTCCGAGACGGCGCCGGCGTCGATCGACGGGCGACCGGTGGCTCCCGGCTCGAGGTCGGCTTCGGCAGTGCACTGCCTCATGCACAATAGAACGTCGATTCGCGACAGTTCCCCAGGGGGCAGCCATGACCTTTACCATTCCGCGTGCGACCAAGATCGTCGCGACGATCGGACCTTCGTCGGATTCGGCCGAGCGACTCGAGCAGCTCATCCTGGCAGGCATGAACGTCGTGCGCGTCAATTTCTCGCACGGCACCGCCGAGCAGCATCGTCGCGCGGTCGAGACGGTGCGTGCGACAGCCGCGCGGCTCGAGATCGACATCGGTGTCCTCGCCGACCTCCAGGGCCCGAAGATCCGCATAGGCCGCTTCGCCAACGGGCCGATACAACTCGACAAGGGTGACAAGTTCACGTTCGACATCGATTGCGAACTGGGTGACCAGCACCGGGTCGGGCTCGACTATCCGGAACTGGTCAACGATGTCGCGGTCGGCGATACGCTGCTCCTCAATGACGGCCGGATGATGATGTCGGTCGATGGGGTGACGAGCACCACGATCGAATGCACGGTCACGATGCGCGGCGATCTGTCCGATCGCAAGGGGATCAATCGGCAGGGCGGTGGTCTTTCGGCACCGGCGCTCACCGCCAAGGACATGGAAGACATCCGCACGGCCGTCGAATTCCAGGCGGACTACATTGCGGTTTCTTTTCCCAAGAACGCAGCGGACATGTACATGGCACGGGAGCTTGCCCGAGCGCGTGGCAGCAAGGCTCGCATGATTGCCAAGATCGAGCGCTTCGAGGCGATCGACAATCTCGAAGAGATCCTCGACGCATCCGACGGCATCATGGTGGCGCGCGGCGACCTCGCGGTCGAAGTGGGTGACGCGGCCGTGCCCGCGTTGCAGAAGCGAATGATCAAGCTTGCACGCGAGATGAACAAGCTGACGATCACCGCCACCCAGATGATGGAGTCGATGATCTCGTCGCCCGTACCCACGCGAGCCGAAGTCAGCGACGTGGCGAACGCCGTGCTCGACGGCACCGATGCGGTGATGCTGTCGGCGGAATCGGCCGCCGGCGAGTATCCGGTGCTGGCTGTCGAAGCGATGGCGCGCGTCTGCCTGGAGGCGGACAAATCGCAGAACCGGCTGCTCAATGCGGAGTTCCTGAATCGGACGTTCACGCGAATCGATCAGTCGATCGCCATGAGTGCACTGTTCATCTCGCATCACATGGGTGTCAAGGCGATCGTCGCGCTGACCCAGTCCGGTTCGACCGCGCTCTGGATGTCGCGCATCGACTCGGGCGTGCCGATCTATGCCCTGACGCCGGAAGAGGGCACGCGTCGCCGTCTGTCCCTCTATCGCGAAGTGCATCCCATCCACATGCCGATGTCGACGATGCGCACCCGCAGTGAGATCCTGATCGAGACCGAGCAGCGCCTGCTCGAGGTCGGTGTCGTGCACAAGGGCGACCTGGTCATCGTCACGATCGGCGATCCGATCGGCAAGTCGGGTGGCACCAATTCGCTGACGATCCTGCGAGTCGGACAGCGAATCTGACGTGATGGGCAAGCATCGCTTCTCTTTCATGGTGGCCTTGCTGCTGCTGTCGGCGTCGGGCGGCGCGTTCGGCCAGGCGACGACCATCGAGGACGGCCAGAGACGCTATGCGGTCGGCGCCGGCACCTCTTATTTCTCCGGGAACAACACCACGTCGTCGGCCAGCCTGAGCTTCGATACGGTGCGCGCGACGCAGCGAGAAAAGCTTTCGTTCACCGGCAAGGGGCAGATCGCACGCAACCTCGGTGCGACGACAGGGGAAGCTGCCCTATTGGCGACACGTTACCAGCGCGAGATCACTCGATACGTCTACGGTTTCGGACAGGCCGAAGCACTGCGCGACACCGGCGCCAGGCTGGGTTCGAGATACTCGATTGCCAATGGCGGCGGGTTTCATCTTCTGCGCAGTGAGGAGCACAAGTGGGACGTCTTCGCCGGTCTCGGCTACGCGATCGATCGGTACACGCAGACGATCGAATTGGCCGGCATACCGCGCGAGCGGTACGAGCGCGTCGAATTGCTCGTCGGCCAGGAATCCAGCCATCAGTTCAGCGAGAATACGACCCTCAAGCAGCGCCTGACGCTGTTTCCGAACGTGACCGATGGTGGACAACACCGCGCCGAGTTCGACGTCGGCCTTTCGGTGGGCATGAATCAGACGATCAGTCTCACGACATCGTTGGCGATCCGGTACAACACGCAGCCCGGGCGTGGCCTGAAGAATCGCGACGTTGCCCTGATCACCGCCCTGACCTGGAAGACCAACTGAGCCACCTGGTCTCTCCTGCGGGATGCGACAAAGTTCTGCGGGCCGATCGCCCGAATGGCTCATAATCGAGGGTTGCGAAACCCTCAATTTTTCCAGGAGAATTCCAGATGGCACTGGTTTCAATGCGTCAACTTTTGGATCACGCCGCCGAACACGGTTACGGCATCCCTGCATTCAATGTCAACAACCTCGAGCAGGTCCAGGCGATCATGGCTGCGGCCAGCGAAGTCGACGCGCCAGTGATCATGCAGGCATCGGCGGGAGCCCGTAAATATGCGGGCGAGACGTTCCTCAAATACCTGATTCAGGCTGCCGTCGAAAGCTATCCGAAGGTGCCGGTCGTCATGCACCAGGATCACGGCCAGTCGCCGGCCATCTGCCAGGGTGCGATCGACCTGGGTTTCTCGAGCGTGATGATGGACGGCTCGCTGGAGGCCGACGGCAAGACCGTTGCCAGCTACGACTACAACGTCGACGTGACTCGCAACGTCGTCGACATGGCGCACAAGGTCGGTGTCACCGTCGAGGGCGAACTCGGCTGCCTCGGATCGCTCGAAACCATGATGGGCGACAAAGAAGACGGCCACGGGGCCGACGGCGCGATGACGCGTGACCAGTTGCTGACCGACCCGACGCAGGCGGCCGACTTCGTCGCCAGGACGCAGGTCGACGCACTGGCCATCGCGATCGGAACCAGCCACGGTGCGTACAAGTTCACGCGCAAGCCCACCGGCGACATCCTCGCCATTTCGCGCATCAAGGAAATCAACGCCCGGTTGCCCAACACGCACCTCGTGATGCATGGTTCGTCCAGTGTTCCGCAGGATCTGCTCGCCGTGATACGCCAGTACGGTGGCGACATGAAGGAGACCTACGGTGTGCCGGTCGAGGAGATCCAGGAAGCGATCAAGTACGGCGTGCGCAAGATCAACATCGACACCGACGTGCGTCTGGCGATGACGGCAGCGGTGCGTCGCTTCCTCGCCGAGAATCCGTCGAAGTTCGATCCGCGCGAATTCCTCAAGCCGGCCCGCGAGGCGGCGCAGAAGATCTCGCGCCAGCGCTACGAAGAGTTCAAGTGTGCGGGCCAGGGCAGCAAGATCAAGCCGATCGGCCTGTCGGTGATGATCGATCGCTACGCCAAGGGCGAACTAGCGCAGAAGGTCGCTGCCTGATCTGCTGATCCGCAGGTCGCCCACCAGCATCAGGTGGTCGGAGCCGGGTGCATGCATCGTCTGCAAATGCGTCGCCCGGATCCGATCCGAGACCAGCACGTGGTCGATCTGGATGCCTGCGATCGGCAGGAATGCGGGCCAGGTCGGCAACCAGCCGGCGCCATCGGCTGCATTGTGCAGGCCGCTGTCCTTCTGCAAGTCGGCAAAGCCCGGCGCAAAGGGCGACAGGTTGTAGTCGCCGAGCGCGATGAACGGGAGTTTCGAGGCACGAGCCGCTTCGGCCAACGATGCGAGGTCGCGTTGGCGACTGTCGTAGCCCTCGGCGCCGATCGGCCATACCGTATGGATCGCAGCCACCTGGAAGCGGACGCCTTCGCGCTCGAGCGTCACGAGAGGCGACGGCGCACGAATGCTGCGCGAAGGGATTTCCCGGCGTTCGACGAAAGGCAGGCGGGATAACACGAGTTTGCCGCTGCGACCGTCGATGATCGACAAGTGACGATTGGGATACTCCGGCAATCGGATCGCCATCTCGCGTTCCCATTGCCGGTCGACCTCGAGCAGAATCACCGCGTCCGCCTTGCTGCGTGAAACGAGATCGGCAATGCCGTCGAAATTGACGTTGCGATAGAACACGTTCAGCGTGGCGACCCGTATCGCGACATCCTGCTGTACCGCCCGCTCGCCGACCGCTTGCTCACGCGCTGCCTGCTGGTCCATCGTCTGCTCGCCAACCGTCTTCTCGTCGATGCCGCCTTTCGCGACGGCGGCTTGCACGGGGACACGCGTTCCGGCTCGGGGTGGTTGCGCGAAGTTCGTGCTGCCGCTGCCCAGGTGCGACATCACCGGGCCGGCATTCAGCGCCAGGGCGATCACGGCCAGCATTGCCAGCAAGGGTCGTCGGAGCAGAAGCGTCAGGGGCAATGCCAGCAGGCCGACGACGAGATACTGCAATCGGAAATGCACGGCGAGATCCGCGATCCAACCGCTCTGCGCCACCAGGGCGAGCAGCGTACCGAATGCAGTCGGCCAGAGCGTCAGTGACAAACCGAGGCGCGTCATCCGGTCGATCACATCACGCAGCAAGTGGTGTTCACGGGCGGCTGCGCGAACTGCGGGGTTTATCATCAGCGCTCCTTGTCTTCGATATTAGCCGAGTCCAGGCGCTTCACTGACCAACATGCATGCAGGCGGCCCTCCGATCCTGACGCGCGGCGAGCCGGCCCGCTTTCATTGGCATGACTTCCGCGCGGGCAGCAGAGATGCGATTCCGCTGGCGGCCAGTGTGTTGCCATGGGGTTTCGTCTTCGGCCTGCTCTCGCAACCGGTATTCACCCTGCTGCAGGCCTTCGCGCAGAGCGCCTATGTGTATTCGGGAACGGCGCAATTCGTCGCGCTCGATCAATGGGGACCGGATCTGACGCTGGCGTCGCTGTTGCTGACCGTGTTCGCGGTCAATGCCCGATACCTGTTGCAGGGCGCCAGCCTTGCACCCTGGTTTCGCGGCGTCGGTTTCCTGCCTCGTGTCGGCACGCTCTTCTTCCTGACCGACATGAGCTGGGCACTTGCCATGCGTCGCATGAACGATGGAGCGACCGGGCTGGGCTATTTTCTCGGCGTCAGCATCACGATCTATACCGCCTGGGTCGTCGCGACGGTCTTCGGTTACCTCGCGCCGATGCCGATCGAGCAATCCGCGCGACTCGGTCTCGATTTTGCCGTCTCTGCCGCGCTGATCGGCCTGGCCGGCGCAACGTTTGCCGGGCGACGCAGCCTGCTGCCCTGG
>JBGSTN010000272.1:0-3035 GCA_041736455.1 Burkholderiaceae bacterium
CCGGTTCCCAGCGGTGATGCCGCGCGTGGCTTCGGCACGAGGAAGATTCCCGGGCCGATGCGCGAAAAGTCCCCCGAAACGGATGCGTCGGGTCGAGTCGACCGGCCATGGCCCGAAGGCCTTCGCGCACTCGAGCCCGAAAGCTGGCCGCCTTCGGTCGATCGGGACGCACTGCAGAGCGCCGTGACAGAGGCATTCGCAGCGCCGGGATCCAGCAGCACCAGTCCCAGCTACGACGATTCGCGCCGTGCCGGCACGCGCGGCGTCGTCGTCGTCAAGAACGGGAGTCTGTTGACCGAGCGCTATGCGGCAGGCTTCGATGCCGACACGCCACAACTCGGATGGTCGATGGCCAAGACCGTGCTGTCCGTGCTGACCTGGATGCGGTTCAGCGAACAACAGATTCCGTTGACGACACCGCTGGGCGCGGCGATGACACGCGTTCCCAAGCCGCACTGGGTGGGTGACTGGCAGCGTGACTCGCGGGCAAGGATCACGGTCGACGATCTGCTGACGATGCACGACGGCCTGGATCACCACGATGACACCATGCCCTGGAGTGATCTTCCGCGGATGCTCTGGTCCGAACCCGACATCGCGGCGTGGGCGGGCCGCGCCCCGATCCGGACGGCCCCCGGCACCGACTGGCGCTACGCGAGCGCCGTCAGCAACCTGTTGTCGCGAGCGTTGCGCGACCAGTTCGCATCGGACCTCGCATATTGGCAATATCCCTGGCGCGCCCTCTTCGAACGAATCGGCATGACGAGCGCGGTGCTGGAGACCGATGCCGACGGAACATTCGTCGGCTCGTCCTATGCGTGGGCGACCCCGCGGGACTGGGCGCGTCTGGGGTTGCTACTGCTGAATGACGGGCAATGGTCCGGCGAACAGATCTTTCCGGCTGGCTGGCTCGCCTATGCACGCAAGCCTCGCTTCGATGCGAAGCAGAAACGGGTGCCATTCGGTGCCCACGTCTGGCAGACCCATGACATGAACGGCATCGATTGTCCTGGCAGCACGCGACTGCCGGATGACGGGCTGCTGCTGCTCGGTCACTGGGGGCAGGTGGTCGGAATCTTCCCCTCCCAGAACGCCGTCATCGTCAGACTGGGATGGACGAGCGACGAGCCGGAATGGGATCGTTGCCGGTTTCTCGCCACCACGCTGGCCGCCCTCGGCAACCGATGAAGCAACGGGTTAACGGTCTTCCGGTGGCGTGAGCTGAACGCCGAACACCAGCCATCCCGCCCAGAGAATCATCAGCGTGGCGAGCATGATTGCTGGGTCGCCCACGAGCGGCACCACATACCAGACGAACAGGCTGACTTGCATCAGTTGGCGCTCAGGTCGGTTGAATGTGGCGGTCGCGTTGCATTGAAAGCGCTTCCGATGAGTGGTTCAGCAACAAGATTAGTCAACGCGGCGCCTCGTTTGCATGAATTGTCGTGCAGGTGTTGAATCGGGTCGTGCAGCCTGCCGGACATGTTGCGAACGCACATACATCATTCGCTTCGTGACGAGTTCGTCCGGCAAGCCTTGTCTGGGTTATCGGCCTTCGGGCGTTACGCTTGAGTCCGTGACGAATCGCGCAGGCGTTCAATCCAGGCATCCGCTACGCCGCCACGACAGGAAAGACATGTGCACGAACTACGTACCGACCCGCGGCGAACGTCTGCAGGCGTTCTTCGGCGTCTTCGAACCGACCGGCAGCCTGCGCGACGAGGCGTGGCCAGGCTACATGGCACCGGTGATTCGCGCCGTTCGAGGAACCGGCGACGCATCGCCAGCCCGTGAGTGCGTCTCAGCCTGCTTTGGCATCATTCCGGGATGGTCTCGTGACGGACGCAATTTCCGTCACTGCTACAACGCAAGGTCTGAAACCGTCGCCGAAAAGCCGTCGTTCAGGAATGCCTGGCACAAGCGGCAGTACTGCCTGGTTCCCGCCGAGTCGTTCTTCGAACCCAGTTATGAGACCGGGCGTGCGATTCGCTGGCAGATCGCCAATGTCGACGGTTCACCCCTTGCGCTGGCGGCCATCTGGGAGGCCTGGCGCCGTCCACCCCCCGATTCGACTGGCCGGCGCGCAGGTCCTGCCGACGCGGACCTGACGGAAGACGGCTGGTTGCTCAGCTTCTCATTGCTGACCATCAATGCGGATGGTCATTCGGTCATGGGCCGTTTTCACCCACCGGACGATGAAAAGCGTTCGATCGTCGCGATTGCACCGTCCTGTCATCAATCGTGGCTCTCGGCAACGCCTGCCCAGGCGCGCGACCTCCTCCACAGCCTGGACCCCCTGGCCCTGACGACGCGGCCTGCACCACGCCCCGCCGCGCGTTCCGGGAAACCTCCCGTTGCACGTGCGTTGCCGAAAAATCGAGCCTGATGTCAGATATATCGACACCAATCTCGACAACTTACCGCAGGCAAATACGATAGGATTCCTTCGTTCCTGGCTGGATGAACACCGCCGGATCGTGGTGGCTGGAGACCTTTGTGCATCCCGGTCGGCACGTCCGGCACGCCCCGCACGGCTCGCCCTGTGGCAGTTCCTTGATGACTTGACCCCTTCGCGGGCGCGAGCCGGGCCTACGAGAATTGCAGATGCCGTCTTTCGATCCCGGTTTCAACGAATGGTTGTGGTGGTTCACTGCCGGCGCTTTCGCCGGTTGGCTGCTGTTCGTCCTGATCGACAGGTTGATGTGGCGCGACGGGTACGCTGCCGGCGAGCGTGAACGGACGTCACTGGCCGAGCTCGAGGCCGAACTCGAAGCCAGGCGCGCCGAAGAAGCGGAGCTGCGCCACGAGATCGACACTCGACATCACGAGAATCGACGTCTGGCCGAATTGACAGAAGAACTTCGCGACCGTGCCGCGGTTCAAAGCCAGAAGGTCGTCAATCTCGAAAACGCCTTGGCTGCAGCACGGCAGGGAGCGCATGCCGCTGGTGGGGTCAGCGCCGTGTTGATGAGCAGCATCGTCGACGCGCCGGAAGCCGCTGCAAGAGGTCTGCGCGAATCGACGACGAACGCCGG
>JBGSTN010000326.1:0-1921 GCA_041736455.1 Burkholderiaceae bacterium
GATGCCCGGCCCTGCCGTCAGGTCGCCTGCGCAGCCTGGCGCATTCCGCGATCCTCGTGCGGCCCGTGCACGGGTATTCGTCGTCGACGAGAATGGTCGGGACTGGATGCAGCGCATCGTGCCGCCTAAGGCGCTCGAACGTGCGAGGGCTCTCGGCGACGACGAGCAGACGCGCGCGGTGCGCAAGGTGACCACGCCGGAAGGGGAGCGTTTCGTCCTGTTCGTTCCGCGTCCGGCCGTCGACCAGGTCGATCGGCGCCCGAGGCGGTTCTCGGAGACTTTCGAACGCGGGATACTGCTCAGCGCCGGACTGTCGTTCAGCATCATCTTCAGTGCCGCGCTGGCGTGGTATCTCGCACGTCCGATCGGCGTATTGCGAGACGGTTTTCGTCGCGTGACTGCCGGCGATCTCGATACGCGGGTCGCTCCCCTGATGGGCAACAGGCGTGATGAACTCGCGGATCTGGGCGTCGACTTCGACCGCACGACGGAGCGCCTGTCGCAATTGCTGAGTTCACAGCGACGACTGTTGCACGACGTCTCGCACGAACTGCGTTCGCCGCTGGCGCGAATCCAGGCGGCGATCGGGTTGTTGCAGCAGGATCCGACCAAGGCTGCTGAACTGTCGCACCGGATCGAGACGGAAAGTCAGCGCCTGGACCTGTTGATCGGTGAAATCCTGACATTGTCGCGATTGAACGAGCCCATGGGCCATGGCGTCGCGGAACGTACCGCTCTGAACGCACTGCTGGCCGATCTGGTCGAGGATGCCCGCTTCGAAGCAGAGGCGGAGCACAAGCATGTCGAACTGACCGGTGCGCTGGCCGATCCGATCGTGGTGGTTCCGCAACTCATCGAGCGGGCCATCGAGAACCTGCTGCGCAATGCGATTCGATACACACCGGTGTCCGGTGTCGTGCGCATCGCCTTCCAGGCCGAAGGAGGGTCCGACGCGCCCTCGATGGCCGGCGCGACGGCCGATCGACACGGCGACTTCGACGGCGGCGTCGACGAGAACCTGAGCCCCCAATCCGTCGAACCGCAGACGACGTCACCAGGCAACATCACTCACGTGGTGATCCGGGTCGACGACGACGGGCCGGGCTTGCCCGAACCGTTGCTCGAATCGGTGCTGGAGCCGTTCGTTCGCGCGCCGACCGATGCCGCAAAGGGCATTGCTACCGACGGGTTCGGACTGGGTCTCGCGATAGCACGCCGTGCGGTGCAGATACATCGCGGCACGCTCACCTTGAGCAACCGGGCCGAAGGCGGCTTGCGTGCGACTGTGCGATTGCCTGTCGACTTTACGCGCGTGGCGTGACAGGCCTTCCCCGGACCGGCGAACGCATCGCGTCAGCGAGTCGAATCGGATTGCAGTTCAGCGATCGACGCGTCGATTTCGTCGACGAACGCGGCATACTGACTGCGCATCGATTCGCTTGCCTCGATCGACTCCTGCAGGCCCGCCAGGGCACGTGCAAGGTCGACCACATGGTGCTGCTGGCTTTGCGCGGTGGCAGTCACCGACTGGATCTGCCGATCCAGTTCGGTCACGGTCTCCGTCAGTTCGGCGATGATGCGACCGATTGCTTCGGTGAGGTCGCCGCCCTCGGCAGTGCGGGCCGCGGTATCGGCGACGCGCTCGCCCATCTGCATGGCAGTATGACTGGTCGTCTGCGAAAGGGCGCGGAATTCGGTCGCGATCAGCGCGAGGCTGCGACCGGGCTCTCCCATCCGTGCCGCTTCGACTTCCGTGTTCAGGGCCAGGACATTGGCGCGGAAGGCGGCCTGCTCGATCGTCTTGACATCGGCGTCCATCGTGACAGTGCGTTCGGCCAGCGCGCGCATCGCTTCGATGAGGGCATCGAGCTGTTCGCGGCTGTTGTTGGCGACACTGCTGGCCTGATGGCTGAGTTCGCGT
>JBGSTN010000327.1:0-6477 GCA_041736455.1 Burkholderiaceae bacterium
GAACCGGTCGCGCCCGAAGCAAGCAATGGCA
This sequence comes from Burkholderiaceae bacterium, assembly GCA_041736455.1. GTDB lineage: Bacteria > Pseudomonadota > Gammaproteobacteria > Burkholderiales > Burkholderiaceae_E > JAUIAI01. Next base: position 32 of record JBGSTN010000327.1, read on the forward strand.
TCGACTATTGGCTGCGGCAGTGGATCCGGGTCTATGGCGAGATCGCGCGCCAGGTCGAGTTGCAGAATCTGTTGCCCGTGGCGAGCGAGCGCCTTTGTCGCGATCCCGAACGGTTCGGACGCGCGCTGGGCCGTCTTTCCGGGCAACGTCCGAGTGCGGCGATGCCCCGGTTGGCGCTGTCACTGCCGGACGAGCAGCCGTTCGACAACGCGTCACCCGTGCTGCTCGAGGTCGCGCAGGATCTCTACGCCCGGCTCGACGCGATGTCGGTCAGCATGATGACCGGTGACCGACTGAACGAGCATCCGCACATGCACAGGGCGATCTGTCACACCGGTTGCTGAACCCGCGGATATCGGCCGGAGGCGATTCGCGATCCGCGTCGCAGTCGTTCATGCAGACGCGGCTTTCGACTTGCGCGATCCGATGCGACCCGGTACCTGGCGCACGCGGCCGGGTCCGGCCAGCCAGATCGCCGCTGCCGATATCGCGCTGCAGGCGATCGCGAACATGAACGCCAGTCGATAGCTGCCGGTATGGTCGTGGATGAGTCCGGTGACCCACGGGCCGGCGGCGCCGCCGGCCATCAAGACGACCGAGATCGTACCGAATATCACGCCGTAGTGCGGCCCTTCGAAGATCTCGGCGACGATCGGTCCCATCACCGACGTGAGTGCATAGCCAAGGAATCCCTGCGCAAAGACCATCGCATAGAGCAACGGCATGGATGGCCGATGCTCGAGCGCGATCAGTGCCAGATAGCAGATCGCGAAGCCCAGGCAACCGATCGTCCATATCCACTCGCGGCCGATCCGGTCCGACAGCGCGCCCAGTCCGATCTGACCCGGAATCGCCACCGCGCCTACCAGCCCCAGTGCCCAGCCGGCCACCAGCGGCGAGAAGCCGACCTCGATCAGATACTTGGTCTGATGAACCTGCACGGCATACCAGGAGAAGAGCGCGCATGTGAATCCGAGGACCACCCACCAGAAGCGCGTGGTGCGCATGGCACGCGCGAGCGTCCACTCGATCGCAACCCAATTCGGATCGACGATGTTCGCACGCGCGCGCGACCCGCTCGACCGATCGACCGGCAACGCATCGCCGTCCGGCTGCAGCCCAAGATCCTCGGGTCGGCGACGCATCAACAGATTGAGCGGACCGAGCACGACGACGACGATGACCGCCAGCGTGAAACACGAAGCGCGCCAGCCATCGCGTTCGATGATGACCTGCAACCAGGGCAACAGGACGATCGCACCCACGCCGGCACCCGAGAAAGCCAGGCTGATGGCCAGACCGCGACGCCGCATGAACCAGTTGGGCAGGAACAGCGATTGGGCCGTGTAGCTCATCAGGTTGGCACCGACACTCACCAGCAGGCCGAGCGTCAGGTACAACTGCCATGGTTCCCGCATCAACGGGGCGCCCAGCAGACCGATCGTCATCAGCACGACGCCCGTTTCGATCACCAGGCGCGGACCATGCCGGTCCATCAACCGGCCCACCACGGGACCGATGAAGCCCGAGACGAGAAAACCGAAAGAGAACGCACCGGCGACCAATCCGCGATCCCAGCCGAATTCGTCGATCAATGGCGGCACGACCAGCGAGAACGCGGTACGCGTGGTCACCGCGACGCCCATCGTGACGAAAGCGACGCCGATGATCAGCCAGCCGTAATAGAACGGCAGGCGCTGTGCGAACGGTCGCCGCGATGACGCGATCGTGGGCTCGTCAGGCGCGAGCATGGTGCGCTGCGATCGAGACTTGATCACGAACGGGTGCGGCTGCATCCCGCTGGTCGGACAGGATGGACACCGGTCAGGGATCGATCCGGGCGAGTGCCTCGGCAATGAGCGATTCATCACCTGGCCGCACCAGGCGTGCGATCTCCTGACCGTCGAGCATGAAGACGAGCGTGGGCCAGAGCTTCACGCCGAACGAGCGGCCCAGAGGCCTGCGGCGGCCATCGGCCACCTTCACGTGATGCACATCGGGATGCGAGGCCAGCGCGTTGTCGAGGAGTGGTTGTGCTGCACGGCACCAACCGCAGGTCGCGCTGCCGAATTCGACGAGCAAGGGTCCTGCCCACCGGTCGAGCGTCGTCCGCTCGGGCGGTGAAGACGTGAACTCCGTGGTCATGGTCATCAGATGTTCGATCAGGGTGCGTAGAATCGTCGTGAGTATCTCAAAATCCTGACCGCCTGGTGCGGGATCCCGGAGGATAGACCAATGAAGCAATGGCATACGGCTGCGCCCATCGTCGCGACTCTGCTCGCCCTGCACGGCGGCGCGGCGCAGGCAGCGACGGAAATCCAGTGGTGGCATGCGTTCACCGGGCGTCTCGGTGAACTGCTCGACAAGCAGATCGAAGCATTCAACGCTTCGCAGACCGACTACAAGGTCGTAGGATCGAACAAGGGCAACTATTCCGAGACGCTCAACGCCGGTATTGCGGCGTTTCGCGCGGGGCAGCATCCCGACATCCTGATGGTCTATGAAGTCGGCACCGCCACGATGATGGCAGCCGAGGGCGCCATCAAGCCGGTCTGGAGCGTGATGGCCGATGCGGGTGAACCGTTCGATCCGGCGGCCTATCTGTCCGCCGTGACCGGCTACTACACGACCGTCGACGGCAAGATGCTGTCGTTGCCCTACAACTCGTCGTCACCCGTGCTCTACCTGAATCAGGACGCGCTGAAGAAAGCGGGGCTCGACCCGCTACTACGTCCGAAGACGTGGCCAGAGGTGAGCGATCTGCTCGGTAAACTGAAGGCGGCAGGGGTCGATTGTCCGCTCACCACGGCCTGGCAATCCTGGATCCATCTCGAAAACCTCAACGCCTACCACGACAAGCCTTTCGCCACCAAGGCGAACGGGTTCGCCGGAACCGATGCGAGGCTGTCGTTCAACAACGACCTGTCGATCGCGCACATCAAGCAGATGGGCGAATGGGCCAAAGCGGGTCTGTTCAGCTACTCGGGCCGTCGCAACGAAGGGGGAGCTCGCTTCCGATCGGGCGAATGTGCCTTGTTCACCGAGTCGTCGGCCGGCTATGCGGGTGTGAAGGCCGAAGCGAAGTTTCCCTTCACGGTGACGAATCTGCCTTACTGGCCCGACGTGCCGGCTGCCCCGCAGAACACGATCATCGGCGGCGCGTCGCTCTGGGTGATGGCCGGCAAGAAGCCGGCGGCATACAAGGGCGTTGCCCGGTTCATGAGCTTCCTGTCGTCGCCCGCGATCCAGGCCGACTGGCACCAGCAGACCGGCTATCTGCCGATCACCTCGGCCGCCTACGAACTGACGAAGCAGCAGGGCTTCTACGACAGGAACCCCGGGACCGATATCGCCATTCTGCAGATGACCGGCAAGCCGCCCACCGAGAACTCCAAGGGACTGAGGCTGGGCAACTTCGACCAGATCCGCACGATCATCGATGAGGAACTCGAAGGAGTATGGGCCGGCAACAAGGAGGCTGCGGCGGCGCTGAACTCCGCGGTCGAACGGGGCAATCAGTTGCTGCGACGTTTCGAGCGCAGCACAAGATGATTAAGCCAACCCCCCCGTCTAATGGGGCCAACCCCCCCGTCGCCTTCGGCTCCGCCCCCCTTGGAAGGGGGGCACCGCCTGCGGCCGGGCGGAGCCCGCTCCGCGGCGGTCCGGGGGGGTTCTTGGGTGATTGATTCAATGGGGGGTGCTAGGGATGGTTTGCGGACTGCGTGTTGACGGCGCACTGACCATTCACTGACCACGCATCGGGTGTCGAGCCATGGACAAGCGGGTCACGTTCGATCATCGGGGATTGCCTTACCTGCTGCTGTTGCCGCAGGTCGTGGTCACGCTCGTGTTCTTCTTCTGGCCGGCGGGGCAGGCGCTGGTCCAGTCGCTGCAGATGCCGGATCCGTTCGGCCTGAGCGCACGATTCGTGGGGCTGGAGAATTTCCGCTACCTGTTCAGCGATCCGTTCTATCTCCAGTCGTTCCAGACGACGGCAGTCTTCAGCGTCTGCGTGACGGTGTTGTCGCTCTCGGTCGCGCTGGCGCTCGCGGTTGCGGCCGATCAGGTGATCAAGGGTTCGGGCATCTATCGCACGTTGCTGATCTGGCCCTATGCGGTAGCGCCGGCCATTGCCGGGGTCATGTGGCTGTTCCTCTTCCAGCCTTCGATCGGTGTCGTGGCGTTCTACCTCAAGTTGCTCGGCTACCAATGGAACCACGTGCTCAATAGTGGCGAGGCGATGTCGCTCGTGGTGCTCGCATCGTCCTGGAAGCAGATCAGCTACAACTTCCTGTTCTTCCTGGCGGGGTTGCAGGCGATACCGCGCAGTCTGATCGAGGCCGCTGCAATCGACGGCGCGGGTCGCTGGCACCGGTTCCGTACCATCGTCTTTCCACTGTTGTCGCCCACCACGTTCTTCCTGCTTGTCGTCAACATCATCTATGCGTTCTTCGAGACCTTCGGCGTGATCCACACGATCACGAGCGGTGGTCCGGGCCAGTCGACGACGATTCTCGTCTACAAGGTATTCGCCGACGGATTCGTCGGACAGGACCTCGGTTCGTCGGCGGCGCAGTCGGTGGTGTTGATGGTGGTGGTGGCCCTGTTGACCGTCGTGCAGTTCCGCTTCGTCGAGCGGCGCGTTCACTATTGATCCGGACGCATGAGCCGGACCAGGCAAGGAGCCTCGCAAATGATCGGAATCCGCTGACATGGTCGAGAACCGTGGCTGGACGTTCTGGTTGACGCACCTCGTGCTGATCATCGGCATCGCAGTGATCTGTTTTCCGATCTATCTGACCTTCGTCGCGTCCACCGTCACGCAGCAGGAAATCATTCGGCCACCCCTGCCGCTGCTGCCGGGCCCGCACCTGATCGAGAACTACTCGCGAGCCCTCGCTGCCGGCGTCAACACGCCGGTGGCGATCATGCTGCTCAACAGCATGGTGATGGCATTGGGCGTGACGATCGGCAAGATCGCGATCTCGATCCTGTCGGCTTATGCGATCGTCTATTTCCGGTTCCCGTTCCGGATGACCTTCTTCTGGCTGATCTTCCTCACATTGATGCTGCCGGTCGAGGTGCGCATCGTGCCGACCTATCAGGTGGCAGCGTCTCTCGGCCTGCTCAATTCGTATTCGGGCCTGATCCTGCCGCTGGTGGCATCGGCGACCGCCACGTTCCTTTTCCGGCAGTTCTTCCTGACGGTACCCGACGAGTTGCTCGAGGCTGCGCGGGTAGATGGGGCAGGGCCGCTGCGTTTCTTCAAGGACATTCTGCTGCCGCTGTCGCGCACCAACATCGCGGCGCTGTTCGTGATCCTGTTCATCTACGGCTGGAACCAGTATCTCTGGCCGTTGCTGATCACGACCGATCCGTCGATGAACACGATCGTGATGGGGATCAAGCAGATGATGCCGCAGTCCGACGACTGGGGCGACTGGCCGGTGATCATGGCCACGGCGATGCTCGCGGTGTTGCCGCCGATCGCGGTGGTCGTGTTCATGCAGGGGCTGTTCGTCAAGGGGCTGGTCGACAGCGAAAAATGAAGTGCCGGGCAAGGCTGCGTCGCGCAGGCACCGCCTTGCCATTGCCGGTCTGATCATGAGGGCGGACGAACATGGCCACAGTGGTGTTGAACGAGGTGCGCAAGAGCTACGGCACGACCGAGGTCGTGCATGGCGTGAGCATCGAGATTGCCGATCGGGAATTCATCGTGATCGTCGGGCCGTCCGGTTGCGGCAAATCGACGCTGCTGCGAATGGTGGCCGGACTCGAACGGATCAGTGCCGGCACCGTGGCGATCGACGGTCGCGTGGTGAACGATGTGGAGCCGAAGGATCGCGACATCGCGATGGTGTTCCAGAACTATGCCCTCTATCCGCACATGAGCGTGCGCGAGAACATGGCCTATGGACTGAAGATCGCGGGCCTTGCGAAGGCAGAGATCGCGCAGCGCATCGAACGGACCGCGCGGATGCTGCAGATCGAACCTTATCTGGATCGCAGGCCGCGCGCGTTGTCGGGCGGGCAGCGCCAGCGGGTCGCGATGGGGCGTGCCCTCGTGAGACAACCGGCGGCTTTCCTGCTCGACGAACCGTTGAGCAACCTCGATGCCAAGCTGCGCGTCCAGATGCGGCTGGAGATCCGGGAGATGCAGCGCGCCGTGGGCGTCACCTCCCTCTACGTCACGCACGACCAGGTCGAAGCGATGACGCTCGCCGATCGCCTGATCGTGATGAACGCAGGCCGGGCCGAACAGATCGATACACCCGTCGAAGTCTATCGAAGACCCGCAACGGTCTTCGTCGCGGGCTTCATCGGTTCGCCGGCAATGAACATCTGGCCGATGGCGTCCTTGGCCTCGCTCGGCGACGGCCGCGTGCTGCACGATCATCCGCCGCCCCGATCGCCTGGCGGCGGCGCGATCCTGTTCGGTGTGCGGC
>JBGSTN010000334.1:0-3885 GCA_041736455.1 Burkholderiaceae bacterium
GTCGCGGGAGAAACCCGGATCGATCTCGGCGAGCGGGTACTCCTGCTGAAGGCGTGGCCGACTTCACATACGAACGCCGACCTCACGATATACGATGAGACGACGCGAACCTTGTGGCTCGGCGACCTGGCATTCGTCGGACACCTGCCGGTCGTGGACGGCAAACTTCTCGGCTGGCTCGATACTCTGGACTCCCTGCGCGCGATTCCTGCCCTGCGGGCGGTACCGGGTCACGGACGGTTCGATCGGCCTGGTTGGCCCGACATGCTGGCGGCCCAGCAAACCTACCTGGTCGCGCTGCGCGACGCCGTACGCAAGGCGATTGCCGACGGCGTGACGTTGACGGAGGCACTCGCGACGATCGATACGGGCAAGCAGGGTTCGTGGTCGGTCTACGAAGAGTTCCACAAACGCAATATCAGCGCCGCCTTCGCGGAACTGGAATGGGAATAGCGCTCCCAGGGTTACACTGATTTGCGGCAGCAGCGCGTGACGCCGACTACTTGGAGAAGGCAATGATCCGGATTCGAACTGGCATGGGTGCTGGCTTCATCGCGTACGGGCAGTGGTGTCTCGCCGTCTGCCTGACGTCGCTGGTGATGATCGCGCTACCGGCCCACGCCGATGCCGGATCCGACGCGGCAAGGCCGTCACCCACCTGGGACAAGGTCCGGTTCGCGCTGTTCAAGGACGCCACGATCCATGACGATCGTACCGGCCGGATATTGACCCTCGAGACACCGGCGCGGGCGATGGATGCGGCAGTCGTCCCGGTCGCGATTCGCAGCCGGATCGAACAGTCGCCCTCGCGCTACATCGAAAAACTTTGGCTCATCGTCGACAACAATCCGTCGCCGGTCGGTGCCCAGTTCACGTTGACCCCCGACAGCGGCCGTGCCGATATCGAGACGCGGATCCGGATCGAGGAATACACGAACGTGCGCGCCGTGGCGAGGCTCAACGACGGCTCCGTTCACATGGTGACCAACTACGTGAAGGCAGCGGGCGGCTGCTCTGCGCCGGCGGGCAAGGACCTCGCATCGGCGATGGCGAACATCGGCAGGATGAAGATCCGACTCGACGGCGAGCCGGTCAGCGGCAAACCGATGCTGGCCCAACTGATGATCAGCCATCCGAATGTCTCCGGTCTTGCGATGGACCAGTTGTCGCGCACTTTCGCGCCACCCCATTTCGTTCGTCACATCGACGTGAGCTATGCCGGCCGCAAGATCATGGAGGCCGATGTGGACTTCTCGATCAGCGAGAATCCGAACTTCCGATTCTGGTTCACGCCGACCAGCGAGGGCGAGCTGGTGGCCAAGGTGGTCGATACCGAAGACAATGCCTATTCGCAGCAGGTATCGATCGCGCCGGCGCCGGCCATTCACTGATCACTGATCGAACGATCCGCGCGCCAGCCACGCTGCCTGGGCGATGACACGTCACCGGTTTCGCTGGCCCTTGTCGATCATGCTTCGCACGATGTGGTCGATGGCCCGCTCCCAGTTCCGGGCGGTGCTGCCACGCATCTCGCTCGATTTGGCGAGCACGACGGCGCCCGAATCGACATCGCGGACCTCGATGTTGAGGTTGATGATCAACGCGGTCGCACGCTGCGCCCATGCAACGATCACCCGCTGCGCATCGGCGACTCTCGCAATCTCGAATTCGCATCCCTGGCAATCGACGAGATCGAACTGGCGCTGCCACCGTTTGACCTCGGTATCGGCGCGTTCCGATTCGACGACGCGGTATATCCCTTCGTCGCGAATCCGCTGTTTCAGCCGCACACCAGCTTCGCGAAGCCGCTCCGCGCTGTCCTCGAACGGTAAGACCTCAGCCTGACTGTCGATCAGTTCGAAAGGCAAGATGAACACAGATTTCAACTCTTCCGCGTACGACGCCGGCGCGATCCACGCAGCGATCAGCCAGACGAGCGACATCAGGCGCCAGCGCGCGATTGCGCGAACCGGGTTCGCGCGAGTCGGGATCGCCCGCACGACCTTCCGCCTGGGGCTGCGCATCGCATTCGCGCTGATCGCGGCGATTCTGCTAGAGAGCCACGCCCTCGCCGCAGCCGACGTTGGAACCGGCAATCCGGTGACTGCCGTTAGGCGGATCGCTGATGGCATCTTCATGATTCCTGGTGAGCCGGCGCCCGCGTCACCGAGCAATGGTGGCCGCAACGCCAATACGGCATTCGTCACCGGGCCGGATGGCATCGTGGTCTGGAACACCGGGGTCTCGCATCGGCACGGTGGTCAACTGCTAGCGCGCATTCGCGAAGTGACCGACCAACCGGTTCGTCTGGCCGTCATCAGCCGGGCGTTCCAGGACGTGCTCTTCGGCTGGAGCGCCTTCGCCGACGCCGGTATTCCGGTGTGGATGCACCGAGGCAGCGATGCCTTGATGCGACAGCGTTGCCTTACATGCCTCAAGCGACTCGATACGATGCTCGGCGATGCGATGTCTGGCACCCGGCTGGCGCAACCGAGTCAGTTGCTCGACGGCAGCACGACGATCACCGCCATCGGCCGGCGTCTCGACCTGATCGATTCGGGATACTCGAGCGGCCCGAACGATCTGATGATGTTCGATCCGCAAACCGGCACGCTGCTGTCGGGCGACCTGGTGATGACCAGTCGAATTCCCGACCTTCAGGACGGTCGACTCGAGGGCTGGTTGAGCGCCCTGGCAGCGGCGAAAACGCTGCCGATCCGGCACGTGATTCCCAATCATGGTGCCGTGGGCGGTCCGGAGGCAATCGTGCGAACGATCGCGTATCTCGAAGCCCTTGATGAGGATGTCGCCGACATGTTCCAGCGCGGCGTGACCTTGTCGGAAGCGGTCGACGACGCGCAGCTGCCCGAATTCGCGCACCTCGAGTCGTACGACGAGAATCATGCGCGAAACGTGCAACTTCGCTACCTGCAACTGGAGAGCCGCCTGTTCCGGTGAACCGGTAAACGCCGCGCCGGGCCATGACGCGTCAATCGTACTTGATGTACTTGAAGCGCTGATCGTCGTTGGGTGTTCCACTCAACGCGCCACCTGCGAGACCCGGCTGCCACTGGATCACGCGCTCGATTTCCGCAGCGAGCTCGAAATCGCGATCGGTGATGCCTTTGGCATCGTGGGACTGCAGCTTGACGATGACGAACGCATAGGAAACCGTCAGATCCGGATGATGCCAGGCGGCTTCGGCGAGATGACCGACCGTGTTGACGACCATCAGCGTCCCTTTCCACGATCCAGTCTTGAATTTCCGGCGCAGCCATCCTTCTTCGAAATACCAGTGCTGCAGTGCGCCAGTCAGCTTCTCGCCGATCTGTGCTTCGGTGTAGGTTGGCAGGGGTTTCTCGCTCATGGGATCCATGCTCCGTTGATGAGTGGAGCAACCTTACACCGCGCAACGGATAACCGGCGGCAACGCCCCGCCGTCAGGCTGGCAATACCAGCAGTTCGCCGCGCCCGCCGATCGCGAGATCGCCCAGCCAGCGATGCGCGATCCCGTTCTGCATGCGCCGCAGCAGATCATCGAGCCCCGGGCTGTCGATACGCGCCGATCGGCGCGAGGCACGCAGCCGATTGGCCATCAACACGAGGAACCCGAAGCGATGCGTGCCGGTGTCGGCGAGCGTCGATGGAATCTTCGACGGCGCATGGCCGGCGATGATCGATCCGTGCCGAAGTTCGTACGCGCAATCGGGGCCTGGATCGCCGGCGATCAGGATGGTCCCCGCCAGCATCCGATACGCGAGTTCGCCCTCCGAATCGCCATCGATGCGGATGATGCCGCGACGCATGCGATCACCGGCACGCTTGCCGACTCGCCCGGCAACATGGATTTCGCCTCCGCGCATCCCGAATGCGTGGCCGGGTGAC
>JBGSTN010000394.1:0-5815 GCA_041736455.1 Burkholderiaceae bacterium
CGACGAGGCACGCCGGTGACCCGGATCCGGTGCGCCGCGCGCACCGCTTCGTAGGGGCGTTGCCGCACCGGATCGGCTGGTCACCCGGCATGCGTCGAGTACCGGTTCCATATCCGTTCATTCTCCGAGCGTCCCGTGACGCCACCACTCTGCCGGTTCCCATGTTCAAGATTCGCACTTACAACCAGATTTCGGTCAAAGGCCTCGACCGTTTTGCACGTGACCGCTACGAAGTCGGCAGCGACATCGGCCATCCCGACGCGTTCCTCGTTCGCAGCCACAAGCTGCATGGGCTGGAGGTTCCGCCGTCGCTGCTCGCCGTGGCGCGGGCCGGCGCCGGTGTCAACAACGTCCCGGTGGCCGAATACGGCAGCAAGGGCATCGTCGTGTTCAACACACCCGGCGCCAATGCCAACGCGGTGAAGGAACTGGTCCTGGCCGGCATGCTGCTCGCTACGAGATCCATCCTGCCTGCCATCGCCTATGTCGAAACGCTCGCCTCGATGAAGGATGCCGATGCGATGGCGGCGCTGCTCGAGAAGGAAAAGGCCCGCTTTGCCGGTGGCGAGTTGAAAGGCAAGACGCTCGGTATCATCGGTCTCGGCGCCATCGGCTCGATGGTCACCGATGCGGCATTGGCGATGGGCATGCACGTGGTGGGCTTCGACCCGGCGCTGTCGATCGACGCGGCGTGGCGCCTGTCGAACGCGGTCAAGCGCATGGAGAATCTGCCGCTGTTGCTGGCGCGGTCCGACTACGTCTCGGTCCATGTGCCGGCCATGGAAGCGACCAAGCACCTGATCAACGATGCCGCGCTGGCGCAGGCCAAGCCTGGCCTGGTGCTGCTCAACTTCGCCCGCGAATCGATCGTCGATGCTGCGGCGGTCGTTCGAGCACTCGATGCCGGCCGGTTGCGTGCCTACGTGTGCGATTTCCCTGAGCCCGTGCTGTTCGGCCAGCCCAGGGTCATTGCCATGCCGCACATCGGCGCCAGTACCGAGGAATCCGAGGAGAACTGTGCGCTGATGGCGGCCGATCAACTGATGGACTATCTCGAGAACGGCAACATCACGAACGCCGTGAACTACCCCAACATCACCATGGCGCGTGACCAGGGGGCCGCGCGACTCACCTTCGCAAACGACAATGTCTCGGGTGTGCTGGGTAACGTGCTGTCGGTGCTGGCCGAGCACCAGGTGAACGTCGTCGACATGGTCAACAAGAGCCGCGGCGAACTCGCCTTCTACATCATCGATGTCCAGGGCGCGGTCCCGCAACCGCCGGTGATCGCCGCCATTGCCGCGGTGCCGCACGTGATTCGCGTTCGAGTGGTCTAGTTTGAGGCGTGAGGCGCGTCTGCAGAATGGGTCGCTGGTTTGACGGAAGTCAAGTCGATCGCGTGGTTGGCGCCTAGACTGCCCGGACTGTTACTCATCGGAGTCGTATCGTGCTCGCTTTGCGAAATGGCGGTCGACTATCGATCGCATTGGGATTGTTCGGCGGCGCCTTGCTGCTTTCCTGGGTCAGCCACGGCACCGGCGTGGTCAGGGACGACCCGACGCGAAACATCAGTATTCCCAGTCAACTGACTGTTCCACTGCAGGTCCAGGCGGCCTACAACGGCACGCATGCGTTCTTCCGCTACCGTTGGCCGGCCAGCAAGCCGGGCATCTTCCATGACGTTCTGACATTCGAAGCGGGCAAGTGGGTCACCAAGGGGTCAGCCACGCCGGGATCGCAACCCGATGGCCTGCATGAAGACCGGGTGGCGATGATGCTGGACGATGGCAGTGTCCCTGAGTTCGCGCGCTACGGCGGTTTCCTGACCATCGGGTCGGGCATCGCCACGTTCACCGATCATGCCGACGGCGCCAGCGTCAAGGCGCACGCCTACCTTGGCAAGAAGCTGAAGCTCGAAGACGTGAGCAAGTCGCTCCCTGATACGCGCGAGAATATCGAGCATTGGGCTGACGTACGGCCGGAGGCCGTCCTCAGGGCACAGCGCGAGGCCGGCTATTTCATCGACCTCTGGCACTGGCGGGGACACCGTTCCAACCCGATCGACATGTCCGATGACCAGGTGGTGGCCGAGGCCCGACTGGGCGATGGTGGGAAGGGCGCGGCCACCAGCAACTGGGACGGCGAACGCAAACAACCGAAGCTGATGTTCAACGCCGCCGCGACCGGGTACCGGGCGCTCGCGTGGGACGATGTGACCGGCGGCAAGATCTCACAGGATTCGACCTACTATTTACGCGAGGGTGAGGCCGTGCCGTTCGATCCGGCCGCCGGCTGGACTCAAGGCGATACGCTGCCTCGCCGTATCCTGCGCACGCCTGAAGGTTCGTCAGCCGACATCGCTGTCGCCGGTACCGGTCGGTGGGTCGATGGCTATTGGGACGTGACGTTGTCGCGCAAGCTCGATACCGGCGACCGGTTGAACGACAAGATGCTGCGCGACCAGGGTGCCTATGCGGTGGCATTTTCCATCCATCGTGATGCCACCGGTGGCCGCTGGCACTATGTGTCACTGCCCAAGTCACTGGGACTCGGCCGATCAGCCGATCTGACCGCACAGCGCTTCGAGGGGGAATCGCCAGCGTGGGCCGAGCGATGGACCGCCGTCGAGTTGTTCTATCCCGGTCAGGTCAGCTGGCCGCATCTCAACAGCGGCCGCCATGCAGGTGCCAGGTCGATCCGCGCTAGCCTGCCCGTGACCAGTCACCACAGTGTCGACCAGCTCAAGCACTATGGCATCGAGGCAGAGTTCGCCGGTGAGATCCACCGTCAATGGTGGCTGACCTTGTTGATCGGCGTGTTCCTGATCGCGTCTTTCGGCCTTGCCGTCAATCAGTTGCTCAAACGTGGTCAGGGAGTCTGACGATGGATGCCTATCACGTCATCATGGTTCACTTTCCGATTGCGCTCTGGATGACGGCGACGCTGGCCATCGTCTTCCGGGCCGTTTCCGACGGACCGTTGGCTCGCGCCATGCAACGGGTCCTGGTTCCCTTGCTGCCCCTCGGCTTGTTGGCCGGCGTCGTCGCTTTCGGCATCGGATTGCTCGTGTGGCCCTGGGAAACGCTGACCGCGTCGGCGCTTGGTCGCAATCATCTGCTACTGGCGAGTTGGACGGTCTGCTATTGGGCGGTGCTGTTGTTCGTGCTCTGGCGCCAGGGCGATGCGGTCTGGCAAGGGGTTTCGCGACTGATCATGGCCGGGCTGGCTTTGCTGGGAAGCGGATTGCTGGCCATCACGGGCACGCTGGGCGGTCTCCTGGTGGGCATCAATGACGCGTTACCGTCCATGCTCCGTTCACTGGGTTGGGAGGTGTATACGACCTTCTATCTCCCGAGCGTCACCCTGCTCGCCTGCGCGGTGGTATCGGCTGCGCTGCTGGGTCTGGGATTCTGGCGGCGCGACACGGTCTGAACGGGAGCGGTGCCCACGCGGGATGCTGCCGCACCTGCGCCTCTGCGATCTCGCTGCGCCTGGGCGGCGGGTCAGCCTTTCGTCTTGAATGGCCTTGACGGGTATCGGGCCGGATTGCTTTAGATTCAGCATGCCGAATGCTGCCACGGCCAAGATCGAAGAAACATGGAGACCAGCATGAAATACATTGCGTTCGCTTTGATGTTGGGCGTGAGCGGCAGTACCTTCGGCGCCGGCGATCTGACGCGCCAGGAACCGACAAGGCTGACGATGACCCTTGGCAATGCCGAAGGCGAACATCGGTTCACCCCCGACCTGCTGACCCTCGAGACGGGCAAGCTCTATGTGATGCGTCTGGAGAACCCGAGCCCGAATGACTACTATTTCGGATCGCAGGGGCTTGCGGATGCGGTCTACTCGCGCAAGGTCGTCGTTCTCGGCGCCGACGGGAAGGCGCTCGCCGAGGTGTATGGACCGGTGAGACGGATGGAACTCAAGCCCGGCGGCGTGGCCGAGTGGTGGTTCTATCCGGTGAGAACGGGACGATTCGAAGACGTGATGTCGACGCGCAGCCATTTCGAAGCGGGCATGCGGGCGACGATCGAAGTGAAGTGACTTGAAGCCAGGTGAAGAGAGTTGACGGCTGACGGGCGTGTCGGCGCGCAAGTGGCAAGCGTCCGGCCCGCGACTTGGCCTTGCCTTTCCGCCACTAGTGCCTGGATTCGAGAACGAGCTGCGTCTGAGTGACCACGGCACACAGCTTGCCCTCGGAGCTGGTAATGGTGGTCTGCCAGACCATCGTGGTACGGCCCCGATGCAGCGCCACGGACACACCCGTCACCGTGGTACCCGCCTTGGCGCCTGCGATGAACTTGGTGCTGGAATCGGTCGTGGTCGTCGTTCTGCCGGGAGGCAGATTCAGGAGCGTGCCGACGGCACCCAGCGTGTCAGCAAACGCCATGTAGGCGCCGCCATGAAGAATGCTCCCGGCGGTGCAGAGGTCGGGGCGCACGTCCATTTCCGCGCTGACGCGTTCGGGGGAAATTTCGATCAGCCTGACGCCCATGAGTCCGGGAAACAGCGAGGCCAGAAGGTTCTGCATCGCGGTGATGTCGAGCATGCGGTCTCTCTTCGCTATCGGTCGAGTTCGAGGTGGCAATGCGCTGTCGCCACGACAGGTGTGGCGGCGAGGTGACGATCCGGCGTTGCCGCTCATCGTTCGAGGGGATCCTATCCGCACCGGCACGACTCGTCGCCGACACCCACCTGATGCGCGAGGTAACTCGCCCGCCCAAGGCGAAATCTGAGGGGCACCTTCCAGTGAATCGCTGCAGTACCACGCCGGGAATGACGTCATCGGATGTCACCTGCCGGTCGTGGTCAGCCAGTGTTGCCGTACTCCGCCTCAGCCACCGCTTCCGCCCACGTCGTCTTCCCGATGGAAGTCGCCAGGTGGATCATGTAGCTGCCTTCGGCCGCGCCATGCCAGTGACGCTCGTTCGGTGCGATCCACACGACGTCGCCGGCGCGAATCGGCTGGGCTGCCTCGCCGGCCTTGCAGATCCAGCCCTTGCCGGCCGTCACATGCAAGACCTGACCCCGTTCGTGGGCGTGCCAGAAGGTGCGGGCGCCCGGCGAGAAGAACACGTGGTTGATCGCCACGCCGTCGGTTGCCGGCATGACGGGATCGGCCCACACGGTGCCGGTGAATGTTTCGCCGCGCTGTTCGGAAGGCGAACCTTCGCTGCGTCCATGGAACACTTTCATCGTCTTTCTCCTTTGTCTTCGTGAAGCCGTACGCCGCCGGAGACGTCGCCGATCGCGTCGACGACGCGGTTGCTGATCATATCGCCGTAGCCCAGCGCGGTGGCGAGGCCGAAGCTGGCCAGCGGCCCCGATGCATTCAGTGAAGCCACGCCGAGTTCACGCGCGTGCTCGACATACAGCACGATGTCCTTGGTCATCAGCCGCCCCGTCAATCCGCCTTCGAGATAATCGCCATCCACTATCCTGGGAAAACGATTCAACGTGGCGAAGTTGACGCCGCTGCTGCTGTTGAGCACCTCGAGCAGCCGGTGCAGGTCCAGGCCCGCCTGCTTGCCCGCCACCATCACCTCGGCGGTTGCGGCAAGGCTGACGGCGTTGAGAAAGTTGTTCAGCAGTTTCGTCGAATGACCGGCGCCGCTTGCGCCCATGTGGACCACTTTCGTCGCGAAGGCGTCGAACACGGGCCTCAGTCGGTCGACCACGTCGGCGTCGCCACCTACCATCAGCGTGAGGGTTCCCTTGTCGGCCGCCGCGGCGCCGCCTGAAATGCCGGCATCGATGTAGTGGGCGCCGCGTTCGGCGAACAGTCCCGCCAGCCGCTTCGTGGAGCTTACGG
>JBGSTN010000267.1:0-2836 GCA_041736455.1 Burkholderiaceae bacterium
GCACAGAGCAGGGCGGTCGAGAGCGACTGACCCGCGGCAACCGCCACCGCACCCTTGATGCTCTGGAGCAGCACGGCCTGGATGGCGCCGCCCGCCACGGCGGCCCCCACCAGCAACAGCACGGTGAGGAATATCGGTACGGACCACATTCGACCGAGTGCCGAGAACATCATGGTCAGGCCGTCTTGCCATTCCAGCCTCACCAGGTGCAATTCCGGTCCGGCGTGCACTTCAGGAAGAGCCGCCTTGCGGGCCGGTCGCAGGTTCTGGGTCATGGGATCTTGCACGTTCGCACGAACGCGGCTGTTGGGAACGGCGGGAGCATGCGCCGGCCCCGACACGCAGTCTCGTGCGGGCGAACGAACGGTCCTGCGCCGGCGACGGTGGGTTCATGACGGTCGGACTGATATTCCTAGGGAACTTGCCGTTCACAGCAAAAAAAGTATCGGTGGAGAGGCCTTTTCTGGTGGTGCAACGTTGTGGTGCAAACTACCATCGCGTCCAACAGTGCAGCCCTCGACCCTGGCCTATCACGGCTCCAGTGGCATTCGGGCGGAGGTATGGAGACAGATGGTCAGTCCCGCTCTAGAGCTGGTCGGCATACGCGACAGCGAGTCCTTCAAGGTCTGGACTCACGGTTACCCGTATGAAACCGTGCGTTGGCACTTCCATCCGGAATACGAGATCAACCTGATCACGCGAACATCGGGCAAGTATTTCGTCGGTGACCACATGGGACGTTTCGCGCCGGGCCAGTTGTGCCTGGTGGGTCCGAACGTGCCCCACAACTGGGTCAGCGGCGTGGCGCCGGGCAAGTCGGTCGCCGAGCGGTGCATCGTCCTGCAATTCTCGGGCAAGGTGATGCGGCGCGGCATGGAGGCGTTTCCGGAACTCGCCGGCCTGGAAAGGTTGCTGATCGACGCGAATCGCGGTGTGCTGTTTTCCGAGGCGGTCGCCAGGCGGGCGGCCAGGATGATGCGCCGTCTTCTCACGGCCAAGGGCGCAGCCCGTATCACCGGTTTCGTGGGTCTGCTGGATCTGCTCTGCAGCGACGACGGCAAGGTCCTGCTGGCGACGCCGACATTCCGCCCCGATACCGACCAATACCAGTCGTCGACCATCAACCAGGTGCTGCGCTACCTGTCGGAGCACTTGAGCGAGCGATTGCGCGAGGCCGATATCGCAGTCTACGCGGGCATGCAGACGAGCGCTTTCTCGCGGTTCTTTCGCCGCAGCACCGGCGCCCCTTTCGTGCACTACCTCAACCGCCTGCGCATTCATCGCGCCTGCGAGATGCTGATCGACAGCGAGACTTCGATCACTGAAGTCTGCTATGCCTGCGGCTTCAACAATCTCTCGAATTTCAACCGGCAGTTCCTTGCGTTCAAGGCGATGCCGCCGACCCGGTTCAGGCGTTTGCACCGACTGAACGAGGCGATGGAGCTATCGGTTTGACGCACGACACCGGCGCCCGCGAATCGCGCGGTTTCCTCTCCCGGGATTCGTCGTCCGGTCGGCCCGGCGACGACCCCGACACTGCTTACAGGACGAGAAGATGAGCAATCAATCCGCCAACGATCCGATGCAGGCCGTGGTCTGCCACGGCCCGAAAGACTACCGGCTCGAGCGTGTCTCACGCCCGACGGCTGGTCCGAACGAACTGGTGATCGCGATCGACGCATGCGGCATCTGCGCCAGCGATTGCAAGTGTCATTCGGGCGCGGCGATGTTCTGGGGCGGCGACGGCAAGCCTGCCTGGGTGAAGGCACCGGTGATTCCCGGCCACGAATTCTTCGGTCGGGTGGTGGAGTCCGGACCCGGCGCGGATCGACACTTCGGCGTCAAGATCGGCGACCGGGTGATCGCCGAGCAGATCGTTCCGTGCGGCAAATGCCGTTACTGCGTCGGTGGCAGCTACCACATGTGCGAGGTCCACAACATCTTCGGTTTCCAACGGGAAGTGGCCGACGGCGGCATGGCCGACTTCATGAAGCTGCCACCGACTTCGCGCGTGCATCTGATTCCCGAGAGCCTGTCGCTCAACGATGCAGCGATGATCGAGCCGATGGCCTGCGCGCTCCATACGGTGAACCGCGCCGACATCCAGTTCGACGACGTGGTGGTGATCGCCGGCGCCGGGCCACTGGGGCTGGGCATGGTGCAACTGGCCAGATTGAAGACGCCCAGGAAGCTGGTCGTCATCGATCCGGTGCCTTCGCGGCGCGCGCTCGCGATGGTCTTCGGTGCCGATGTCACCATCGACCCGGGCAGCGAAGACGCTCGCAGCGTCATCGACGGTCTGACCGAAAGCTACGGTTGCGATGTCTACATCGAGACCACCGGTGTGCCCGCCGGCGTGACCCAGGGCCTGGAACTGATCCGCAAGCTCGGACGTTTCGTCGAGTTCAGCGTATTCGGCAAGGAAACATCCGCCGACTGGTCCATCATCGGCGATCGCAAGGAACTCGATGTCCGTGGTTCGCATCTGGGACCGTACTGCTACCCGGTGGTGATCGACCTGATGATGCGCGGCCTGCTGACTTCACGCGGGATCGTCACGCACGATTTCCCGCTCAGCGAATGGGAACACGCGTTCAACCTGGCGAACTCGGTCGAGTCGATCAAGGTCTTGCTGAAGCCCGGCCGTCGGCCCGCTGCGGCGTGACCGCGGGAAGGGCGTCATGAGCCATCACGAACTCGTCATCGGCGTCGACATCGGCACGCAGAGTACGAAGGCCGCGCTCATGTCGGTCGACGGCAGGCTTCTCGCGCAGCACGGCTCGGGTTATCCGGTCGACATGCCGCGCCCGCTGTGGGCGCAGCAGGCCGCGCAACC
>JBGSTN010000459.1:0-2256 GCA_041736455.1 Burkholderiaceae bacterium
CGCCGGACGCGGGCTTGTCGAGCAGGCGTATCGAACGCGTGCGAATCCCGGACGGACGCGCCGCAGGCGCGGCGAGAATTCGTGCGACATCGGCCGGATCGACCCGCTCACCCGGGCCGTAAACGGAGATCTGTTCCGCGACCGCAGCCCCCGAGAGCGCCGCGGCAAGAAGGGTCGTCAACACAGCAGTTTTGAACATGTCGGTCTCGTTGGAACGTTGTTCGGAATGAATGGCAGGCACACGCCTGCCACTGGGTCGCAAGTGTCGGTCGAAAGGTTCATTCGGGCGATGCTGCCCGGGCATCCGCGTCGGCAGGGCGCCGCAGGCCCACGGGACAATTCATTGCGGCACGATGGAAAAGTCGCCGCGCGTCAGCACCCCCTTGGCCACCTGTCTGAAGGCATCGTTCACCTGGTCGATGTCGCCGAGCGGCAATGCCTCGAAATCGCCACCGAATGCCTCCGCCGGCAGCGCGGCGCTGACGTCCTCGGTGGTCGCCAGGCACGCTACCTGTTCCACGACGCCCTTGTCGTTCATGACGATCTGGAAGCGCATCTGACCGGGCAGCGCAAGCAGCTTCTCTCCCTTGACGAACGACTCCTTCACCCAGCGATTCGGGAAGATGCGCATCACCTGCTTCTTTTCGTCCTGAAGGTAGCAATAGAGGTGAGCGTCGCGGTTCGTCATCACGAGCAGATCGACCAGCTCGCCCCGTTGGAACTGGTGCTTGTCGCCGCGACTGAGCAGCACCACGACCAGTGGATCGACATCGATTCCGGCGTCGGTCTTGCCGGCCCGATCGTCTTCGGCCACGTTCACGCCGGCCCCGGCCCCGCCGCTCTCCTGCGAGCTGGAAGGGACGGGTTCGCCACCCCCGCCTTCCTTCGTGTCGACACCGGGCACGACATCGACGTTCGACGTCGCGCCGGTGCCGGGCCGGTCGCTCCCATCCGACCCGCTGCCCGCCACACTCGTGCCATCTCCGGTCGACCGGGCAGCGTCTTCGGACCCGCCATCACTTCCCGATCCGGGGCTCGTTCCGGGTTTCGGGTCGTCGACCGGCGCGGGCTGCTGCGCATCGGCTCGCTGCACGGGTTCGACGGGGACGACCGGGCGTTCGTTCGTCTCCGACGGTTCACAGGCAGTGAGTAACAGCAAGCCGATCAGACTCGTTGCCGCAAGCAATCGATTCATTAGACGCTCCTTGGTCGCTTGGCCGCCGCGGCACGACGGCTGGCTCGCATGAGTAAGCAAATGGCGCGGGCACGTTCAATGAGCAATGCCATCGACGGCTCGGGGCCGGGCTGCCATCGGCAGCCGCTTCACGACCGAATCCCGTCGCGATGATGCCACGAATCATGCGGCGCACCGACCCGCATTCGGTCACGCTACCATGTCCCGTCTGATTGGAACGCCGCGTGTTCCATCGGCCTTTGCAACGGACACGGAGCACAACGACATGGGCCTGATCGCCGTCGGCGGCATGCAGCACGAAACGAATACCTTCGCCCCTTCCAAGGCCGACTACCGTGCGTTCGAGCAAGGCGGCGGCTGGCCGACCGTGCAATATGGCGAATCCCTCTTCGATGCGGTGGCGGGCGCGAACATCCCGGTCCAGGGTGCGATCACGGCACTTCGCGGTGCGAATCATCGTGTCGTCCCGCTCACGTGGGCGGCCGCGTCGCCGTCTGCCCATGTGACCGACGATGCCTTCGAGCGCATCGCCGGTTCGATCTGCACCGACCTCGAACGGATCAACCATCTCGACGGCGTCTACCTCGACCTGCACGGCGCCATGGTGACCGAGAGCCACGACGACGGCGAAGGCGAGCTGTTGCGCCGCGTGCGGGAGCTGGTCGGCCCACGGATACCCGTGGTCGCGAGTCTTGACCTGCATGCGAACGTCACGCAGCAGATGGTCGACATGACCGACGCGTTGACGATCTACCGCACCTACCCGCATGTCGACATGGCCGAAACCGGAGCACGTGCCGTCGGATTGCTGATGCGGCTGCTGAGCACCGGCAAGGCATTCGCGAAGGGATTCCGGCAGATCGATTTCCTGACGGGCATTCCGTCGCAATCGACGTTCATCGAGCCGGCTCGCTCGCTCTATCGCCTGCTCGAGCGGCTCGAAGAGACCTCCGGCGTCGCCCTGTCGCTGGCGATGGGCTTTCCGATGGCCGATTTTCCCGATTGCGGCATGAGCGTCATCGGCTACGGCGACCGGCGAGCGACCGAAGCGGTGCTCGATG
>JBGSTN010000515.1:0-4383 GCA_041736455.1 Burkholderiaceae bacterium
GCCGAGCAGCTCGTCGCCTGCGGCACGGCCGAGCGCATCGTTGATCTGCCGGAATCGATCACAGTTGACGAAGAGCACGGCGAATTCCCGGTCGACACCATCTGCCTGCCGCGCGAGGGCGTCCGTGATCAGTTCACGCGCTACGGTGCGGGTCGGCATCTTCGTCAGGTCGTCGACGCGGGACGCGGCCTGCAACGAACGGGCCAGGCCTTCCTGCTCGCGCTGAACCTCCAGCGTGATGTCATTGAGCATCGCCATCAGGCGCCCTCCCCCCAGTTTCAGCAGGCTGATCGACAACGTCTGCGAAACGGTGGTACCAGCCCGTTGAACGCGGTGCCCGATGCGCAACGACTCGCACACCGTGCCGCTGTCCGGCGCGTAGTCAGCCGTCTGCCGGCGCAATCGAGGGGCGAGGTGTCCGAGCACGTCGAACAGGTTGTCCATGTTGCCATCGGCGGCCAGCGGCATCAGGAGCTGCACCGACATCGGATTCATCATCTCGATACTGCCGTCGAGGCCACATTGCACCAGACCGATCGGCGCCTGGTAAAGGAACTGGATCAGCGCCTCGAGTTCCTCCGCCGGATCATCTCCTGCACCGCTCATCGGCCGGGCCGACGGACCAGTACGTAGCGCATCGTGGCGCCCGGGACGAACAGCAACCGCAGCTGGACCTTCGTTGGCCGCATCCGCAGCGTGAAGACGTAGTCGATCGTGGCGTCCAGGGCCACGCCATCGGCAAGGGCTTCGTCGAAGCGCTGCGCCACCATGAAATTGTTCATGCAGGGGGCGACCGTGGTGAACAGAGGATTGCCCAGCACACGGTGTGGCGACAGTCCGGCCATCTCCGATTCCCAGGCGTTGTAGCAGCGCACATCGGTCTGTGCGTCGAAACCGATCACGCCAAAGGAGAGCTCGTCCAGTCGGCGCGGATCGGCCATCTGCAGCTGCCCGAATGCGTCCGCGCTATCGAATTGCAGGATCGGCAGCTCGTTCATTCAGTGACCTTCGTTGATTTCCTGGGGGGCGTGGCAACCGGTGACGGTGATTCCTGCTTCGTCCATCGGCGAAAGAACTTGAGGCTCGGCCGATACCTGCATGCCCCCGGCGGTCGCCAGCGCGGGTGAATGGCAGTGCACGCCGCGTTCGCCGTCCGGTGAGTCGGGAACGATCGGGCCAGCGGCGGGACGGCGCGCGAGGAATGATGGCAGCAACGTTGCGCGACTCGAAGATCTCGGTTCGCGAAAGACGGCGACCATCGCCACGAAGGCGCAGGCGCAAGAAAAAGGCCTCTCGCGAGGCCTTTTCATCGGTTTCACTGGCGGAGAGGGTGGGATTCGAACCCACGTTAGGGTTGCCCCTAAACCAGATTTCGAATCTGGCGCATTCGACCACTCTGCCACCTCTCCGGCGCTCGAACATCGGCTACATGGCAACCGCCATGGCGAACCGGACGCTCAGGTCAGCGGAAAATTATATCAGCACGCGCCGACCGGCCTTCTCAATACGCAAGCCCCTGCGTATTGACGAACAGCGAGTAGACCGATGTACTGGCAGTCATGAACAGACGGTTTCGATGCAAGCCGCCGAAACACAGGTTTGCGCAACGTTCGGGCAGATCGATCCTGCCGATCAGCTTGCCGCCGGGATTGAAGACATGGACACCGTCCAGCCCGGCCTTGCCCATCCCCCAGCCGCACCAGAGGTTGCCATCCACGTCGACTCGAAAACCGTCGGGAGTGCCTTCGGGACCCGCATCGATGAGCACGCGCCGGTTCGTCAGCGTCCGACCATCGACCACGTCGCAGGCCAGGATGTGCCGGGGCTCGCCGCGCGATTCGACGATGTAGAGGATCGACTCGTCGGGCGAGAACGCCAGGCCGTTGGGGAAGTTGATGCCTTCCGCGACGAGTGCCAACGCGCCATCGGGATCGAGGCGATAGACGTTGGTCGCCAGCGCCGGCTCGGTCTTGACGCCCTCATAGAATCCCAGGATGCCGAAGCTCGGGTCGGTGAACCAGATCGAGCCGTCCGACTTGCAGACGATGTCGTTGGGCGAATTGAGGGGCTTGCCGGCGAACTGATCGGCGATCACGACCACGCGCCCGTCGTATTCGGTGCGGGTGACACGTCGCGACAGATGCTCGCAGGTCAGCAACCTGCCCTGACGGTCGCGCGTGTTGCCGTTCGAATGGTTGGAGGGACTGCGAAACACCGACACGGCACCGGTCTGCTCTTCCCAGCGATACATGCAATTGCCGGGGACATCACTCCACACGAGCGTGCGGCTGTCACCGAACCAGACCGGGCCTTCCGCCCATCGAAAACCGGTGGCGATGCGTTCGACCTTGGCGAGCGGCAGTTTGTAGCGGGCGAACGAGTCGTCGACGACGACGACCGACGGGTCCGGGTAGCGTGCGCTGGGTATCCATTCGAGCGACATTCGAACTGCTCCTGTCAGGGGAAGGCGGGCAATGCACTCAACCGGCCGGACGCAACGAGTCGATGCCACCCATCCAGGGTTTCAGCGCTGCGGGGATCTCCACTGTGCCATCCGGCTTCTGGTAGTTCTCGAGCACGGCGACCAGGGTCCGGCCGACCGCGAGGCCCGAGCCGTTCAACGTGTGGACGAGTTCGGGCTTGTTGTCGGCATTGCGGAACCGGGCCTGCATGCGCCTGGCCTGGAATGCCTCGCAATTGGACACCGACGAAATCTCGCGGTAGGTCTTCTGGGCCGGCAACCAGACTTCGAGATCGTAGGTCATGCTGGCGCCGAAACCCATGTCGCCCGTGCAGAGCTGCATCACCCGATACGGCAGCTCGAGGCGTTGCAGAACGGCTTCCGCGTTGCCAACCATTTCCTGCAACGCGTCGTACGACGTGCCGGGCTCGACGATGCGCACCATCTCGACCTTGTCGAACTGGTGCTGGCGGATCATGCCGCGCGTATCACGACCATAGCTGCCCGCTTCGGAGCGGAAACACGGCGTGTGCGCGGTGAGCTTCATCGGCAGCTGGTCACGAGCGAGAATCTCGCCACGCACGAGATTGGTCAGCGAAACCTCGGAGGTCGGGATCAGGTAGAGCGGCTCTTCACCGTCGGGTGCGCCGCCCTTGCTGGTCTTGAAGAGGTCGAGTTCGAACTTGGGCAACTGGCCGGTGCCGTAGAGCGTGTCGGCGTTGACGAGATAGGGCGTGTAGCACTCGGTATAACCGTGCTCGCCGGTCTGCAGGTCGAGCATGAATTGCGCGAGCGCGCGATGCATTCGCGCAACCTGGCCGCGCATGACGGTGAATCTCGCACCGGAAAGTTTGGCACCGGCTTCGAAATCGAGTCCCAGCGGCGTACCGAGGTCGACGTGGTCGCGCGGTTGGAACGGAAAGGCGAATGACGCGCAGGGCGTGGGTGCCCAGCGCCTGACTTCGACATTGCCGGTGTCATTCTGACCGATCGGCACATCGGGGTGAGGCAGATTCGGGATCGTCGCCAGCCAGCGGTTCATCTCGCGCTGGATTTCCTCGTTGCGTGTGCCCGCTGCGGTCATGCGCTCACCCAGCGATGCAGCCTCGGCGAGTTGCGCGGTCGCGTCGAGCTTCTGCCCCTTCAGCCGACCGATTTCCTTGGACAAGGCATTGCGCCGTGCCTGGAACGACTCGGATTCGATCTGCACGGACTTGCGCTCGCTCTCGAGCGCCTCCCAGGCGGCAAGGTCGAGCACATAACCGCGCGTCGCCAGACGGGCAGCGACTTCGGCGGGATTCTTGCGGAGCAGATTGGCATCGATCATGCCGAAATATTACCGGAGGTCGCTCGATCAATCGCGCAGCTTGCGCAGCTTCTCGGCAATCGCAGCTTCGAGGCCACGGTCGGTCGGTTCGTAGAAGCGGACGTCGACACCGTCTGGCAGGTAGCGCTCGCCACGCGCGACACCTTCGGGCTCGTCATGGGCATAACGGTAGCCCTTGCCGTAGTCGAGCGATTTCATCAGCGCCGTGGGTGCATTGCGCAGATGCAAGGGCACGGGCGCCGAACCATGTTCCTTGACGAAGGCCCGGGCTGCACCGAATGCCTTGTAGACGCTGTTCGACTTGGCCGCGCAACTCAGGAACACCACCGCCTGGGCAAGTGCCAGTTCCCCTTCGGGCGAGCCCAGCCGCTCGTAGGTCTGCGCCGCGTCGAGCGTCATCGGCAGTGCACGAACGTCGGCAAGACCGATGTCTTCGATCGCCATCCGGACGATGCGCCGCGCGAGATAACGCGGATCCGCGCCGCCATCGAGCATCCGCGCGAGCCAGTACAACGAGGCATCCGGATCGGAGCCGCGCACCGATTTGTGCAAGGCGCTGATCTGGTCGTAGAACGCGTCGCCGCCCTTGTCGAAG
>JBGSTN010000522.1:0-8084 GCA_041736455.1 Burkholderiaceae bacterium
GCGGTGGCGATCGTGCTGGCCCTGATCGTTCTGGTTGCCGCGCCCCTGGCCACCGCCCAGGACCGCGTCGATTATCGTATCGGCCCCGGTGACGTCGTCCGCATCCAGGTGTTCCAGAACAATGATCTGACGGTCGAAGCCCGTGTGTCGGAAAGCGGCGTCATTTCCTATCCGCTGCTGGGCGTCATCAAGCTGGCCGACCTGTCGCCCACCGATGCCGAGAAGGTCATCGCGCGACGGCTCAAGCAGGGCAATTTCCTGCAGAATCCGCAGGTCACGCTGAACGTGCTGCAGTTCCGCAGTCAACAGGTTTCGGTGCTCGGCAACGTGGCCAAGCCCGGTCGCTATGCGCTCGAGACGACGGGCATGCGCTTGTCGGAGGTGCTGTCGATGGCTGGCGGCGTCACGCCGGCTGGTGCCGACTACGTCACCCTGGTCACCGAGCGCAGCGGCACGACGCAGAAGATCGATATCGATCTGGTCGAGATGTTCGCCACCGGCGACATCAAGAAGGATCTTCCGCTCGAGTCGGGCGACGTGGTCTACGTGAACCGTGCGCCCGTCTTCTACGTCTACGGCCAGGTGCAACGGCCTGGCATGTACACGCTCGAGCGCGGCATGACGGTCGCGCAGGCGATCGCCAAGGGAGGCGGCCTCACGCTGCGTGGTACCGATCGAGGCGTGCGCGTCAATCGTCGTTACCAGGAGCGTACGGTCCAGGTTCTCGAGCCGCGCCTGGACGATCCGATCAAACCCGATGACCTGGTGTTCATCCGCGAAAGCATCTTTTGACCTGGCGGGGCATCAGCCCCGCCTGCCTCGAAGCGCGTGGTCAGGCCGATCAGCCGCCTACCATCACCGGTACCCCAGTGCTCTTGATCCATCCCATCCAGTTCGAGAACAGGATCAGCGCAAACAGGAGGATCGACAACGCGACGCGCGCGGTCAGCGCCCGTGCGACATTGCGGGTCGATCCTTTGTCACGAATGAGAAAGACCATCGCAGAGCCCAGTGAGCCAGCGATCAGCAGAAACGCGATGACGACCAACCACTTCAAGAGAACCTCCGGACGCGCGAACTGATTCAATGGCCGGATCCAACCGGCTCCCCCGGTCAGCGACGAAACTCGTCGACGGCGGGAACGACTTCCGGGGAATGCTACTCCGGCAACCGTCTCGCAATGTGCGCCGATCGTTCCAGGGACCCGCGGTGAAAGGGAATCACGTCAACCCGGCCCCGGCTGGTTCTACAATCGAGCATCGGAAAAGCCCGCGACCGCCTTCCGTCGTCCGCCAGACCGTCATTCCACGACTGATTCGCACCTGCGTGCGATAGCCCTCCCCGCATTCATGTCTGTCAACGCTACGGCCGGCGATCAACGGCGCGATCCTGCCAAGTCCACCGATATCGACGCGAATGCTCGCGCCGGCGGGAATGTCGTCGCTCGCGACGCGTCTGGCGCGGGTGTCGACATCGATGAGGCGAGCAGACGTCGCGGCAGGCGCATCCTGTTGCTCCTCATCGCGGTGTGTGTCGCACCGGTCATTGCGTCATACATCGCGTTCTACTTCATGCCCCCGCAGGGTCGGACGAATTACGGCGAACTGGTCGAGCCGCAGCGCGATCTTCGGTCGCTTCCCGTGACCGTCGTCGTCGCCGGAAACGATTCGTCGACCAACACCGGCGTGTTGGCGTCCGCCAGTCAATCCGAAACGCTTGGCCAGTGGCGAGGACGCTGGTTGATGATCTACGCGGGGCCTGCCGACTGCGATGCTCGTTGTGTAGAGCGCCTCTACAAGATGCGCCAGGTCCGGCTCACGCAAGGCAAGAATCGCGATCGGATCGAACGCGTCTGGTTGCTCACCGGTACCGGTGCGCCATCGACTTCGATCCTGCAGTCCCATGAGGGCATGACGGTGGTCCGGGTCGACGGTGAAACATTGCGCGACGCGCTACCGCCCGCTGCCGGCGGCGTGTTTTCCGATCACATCTATCTCGTGGACCCATTGGGCAACCTGATGATGCGATTCCCGTCGGATGCCGATCCCAGTCGCATGAAGAAAGACTTCACCCGTCTACTCAAGGCGTCCAGAATTGGTTGATTCGCCACTTTCGACTTCGAACGGCGCGGCTGGTGCGACGCCTGTCGATCAGGCGGCGCGATCGAACGCAGCCGTCAAGACCGGTACGGCGCCGATGTCCGCGTCCGGTGGCGCCGCCACGACCGGTCGGTCCGCGACTTCGATACGACGACCAGCCGGTGCGCCATGGGTGATCAGCGACGAAGTGCGTCGCCTGCTTCGCTATCGGCGGCTGGCATTGATCACGATCCTCGTCACGCTCGGGCTGATCATGCTGGGTGCGGGCGTGCGCCTGACCGACGCCGGTCTGGGTTGCCCGGACTGGCCCGGCTGTTATGGTCACCTGACGCCCACTTCCGCAGCCGACAAGATTTCGGCAGCGGTGGCCGAGCAGGGCGGCGAGCACGGGCCCGTGTCGATGGAAAAGGCCTGGCGCGAAATGGTCCATCGCTACGTTGCGGTCGGGCTCGGACTGCTGGTGATCGCGCTGGTCGTTTTGGGCTGGCGCTGGCGGCGCGATCTGCCGGGTTCGCCCTGGTTCGTCACCGCGCTGCTCGCCGTCGTGATCCTGCAAGGGTTCTTCGGCAAATGGACGGTGACCCTGCTGCTCAAGCCGGCGATCGTCACAGGCCATCTTCTCGGTGCCATGTTGACGCTCGGGCTGCTGACGTGGCTCTGGCGCCGGCTCGCCGAAGCCCGTGTCGACGATCGCCCCGTCGCCCGACCGGGACTGCGTGCACTGGCACTGCTCGGCCTCTTCGCGGTGATCGCACAGATCACGCTCGGTGGATGGACCAGCACCAACTACGCGGCACTCGCCTGCTCCGATCTGCCGTTGTGCCAGGGACGATGGTGGCCCGACAGCGATTTCGAGCATGGCTTCCATATCGTTCGTGAACTCGGCGAAGCACCGGATGGAACGCCATTGAGCACGAGAGCGCTCACCGCAATCCATCTTGCTCATCGGATCGGCGCGATCGTCGTCACGGTCTGCATCGTGATTCTCGCCTTCGCCGTGCGGAGTTCGCGCCACACGCGCGTGTTCTACGGGCCGTTGCTCACGGTACTCGGCTTGCAGGTCATGCTCGGCCTGTCCAACATCTGGTTCGAATTGCCGCTCGCGGTTGCGATTGCCCACACGGGCGGTGCGGGGCTGCTGCTGATGATGGTCGTGATGGTAAATTACCGACTCACTCAGCCCGCGCGCATCCCTCGGCCGACAGGAACACCTTGACGCAGTCAATCGGAATTCCACGAAAGCACGGTCAGCCACGCAGGCTGCCACCGTATCGTCAGTGGCAGGCGACGGCTGGTCAGTATTACGAGTTGACCAAACCGAGGATCGTCCTGCTCGCGGTGTTCTGCGCGTTGATCGGCATGATTCTCGCGTCCAGGACTGACCCGCTCAGCTGGAATGTCCTGTTGTACGGCAATATCGGCATCGCGCTGCTGGCGGGCGCCGGTTTTGCGTTCAACTGTCTTATCGAGCGCAAGCTCGATGCTCAGATGGCACGAACCCGCGCACGCCCGCTGCCGCGTGGCGAAGTGAGCCCGGTCGGTACGCTCGTCTTCGCCGGTGTGCTGGGCGGCATCGGGTCGGCCATGCTGTACGTGCACGTGAATTCTCTGACGATGTGGCTCACGATCGCCACGTTCGTCGGCTATGCGGTCGTCTATACGGTGCTGCTGAAGCCCGCCACCCCGCAGAACATCGTGATCGGCGGTGCGTCGGGTGCGATGCCACCCGTTCTGGGCTGGGCGGCGGTGTCCAACGACGTCCCGATCCAGGCGATGATTCTCTTTCTCAACATCGTCGTCTGGACGCCACCGCAGTTCTGGTCGCTGGCGTTGTATCGGGTCGAAGACTACAAGCGCACCGGTCAGCCGATGTTGCCGGTCACGCATGGGTCCGAATACACGCGCCTGAGCATCCTGCTCTATACCGTGATGCTCGTGGCCACCTCGCTGCTGCCTTACGTGCTGCGGATGAGCGGGCTCTTCTATCTCGTCTCTGCGCTGGCCCTCGGGGGCGTCTTCGTCTGGTATGCGTGGCGGCTATGGCGCAAATACTCGGATGCGCTTTCGAAGAGGACGTTCAGCTATTCGATTCTCTACCTGTGTGCGTTGTTCGGCGCGATGCTGATCGATCATTTCCTCGCGAATTGAGTGGCACAAGGGTCACTCAGATCCGGACTTCCATCATGATGCCAACCACTGCGACCAACATGAAGCGTCGAACGATCCACGCCCTCGCGTCCCTCGCATTGTTCAGCACGATCGCGGCGGGATGCTCGCGCGAGACCACGCCGTCGTTCCAGGCGACCGACATCACGGGCGCCGGATTCGCGCGCGAATTCACGTTGACCGATCATCATGGCAAGACGCGAACGCTGACCGACTTCGCCGGCAAGGTCGTCGTGATCTTCTTCGGCTTCACGCAGTGTCCCGACGTGTGCCCGACCACCCTTGCGCTTTACAAGGCGGCACTCGCGCAACTGGGCGCGCAGGCCGCGAAGGATGTCCAGGTGCTGTTCGTCAGCGTGGATCCCGAGCGCGACACGCAGGAAATCCTTTCGCACTACGTACCCGCATTCGACGCGAGCTTCCTCGGATTGCGTGGCGACGACGATGCCACCAAAAAGACAGCGCGCGAGTTCAAGGTCTTCTATGCGAAGGTGCCGGGTACCACCGAAGGCACCTACACCGTCGATCACACCGCGGCCAGCTATGTCTTCGATCGTCAGGGCAAGGTTCGTCTGATGGTGAAGTACAACGCCGAAGTCGCGGCAATCGTCTCGGACCTCAAGCAGCTGCTCTGACGTCCTGGCGCTGCGCTTTCGCAGAAGCCCCCGCGGCCCATGCCGCGGCCAGCGAAGCCGCCACGATCAACAGGCCCCCGGCAACGACCTGGACGGAGAATCGTCCCGCCCCGAGCAGGACCGCCGAGACCGCCGCGAACAATACCTCGCTGATCATGATGACGGCGGTCACGTTTGCTGGCAGTCGCGACGCGCCATACTGCAAGCTGAGGTTGGCCACGATCATCAGGGCCACGAGGGCCAGCGTGCCGACCAGCCAGGTCGGCGGCCACGACGGTGCTGCAATCAGGGCGGTACCGGTCAGCGCGATGGCGAGCGCACCGGGAATCAACGAGCCACCCAGGAACATGGCGATCATTCGGGCAGCTGTCGGAGCCGCCTGCTGCCGCTTGAGCATGATGTTGGTCATCGCGAACCAGAATCCGCCGAACAGCCCGAGCCAGTCGCCGAGGCTCTTCGGCACGGGAATGCCGGTACCCGGTTCGTAGAGGACGAGCGCAGCGCCCGACAGTGCCAGCAGAATCCGCAGGACGACGCCGAGCGTGATCGTTTCGCCGAGAAGCCAACGGCCCAGCAACGCCGCCCAGGCCGGCATCAGGTAGAACAGGAGCACGACGCGTATCACGTCGCCGACGACGACTCCCCAGTTGAACGAGGCGTTGGTCAATCCGGCGGAAAGCGCGAGCACCCAGAGACCGGGTTCGCGAGCGAGGCCGACCACGTCTTCACGATGCCAGATCAACAGTGCAATCAGGACGATCGAGTAGGCGAGGGCGGTCGCATAGAGGCTGTGAAGGCCGCGCTCGTCGATTTCGCGAAACGGCCACCATATCGTGCCGAAGATCAGCGCATTGACGACGAGCGCGGCAACAGCGCGTATCGGAAGGACGTTCAAGGGGTGCCCGGCGCGTTGGCGCCGGGCGTCAAGGGTTTATTGATATTCGATGAGGGCCGAGCGCATCTTCTGCAACGCCTTCACCTCGATCTGGCGGATACGTTCTGCGGAGACCCCGTACTGATCAGCCAGTTCCTGCAAGGTCAGGCTGCCGCCATCCATGTCGTCACGGAGCCAGCGCGACTCGACGATGCGGCGCGAGCGTTCGTCGAGTGTTGCCAGTGCTCCTTCGATACCTTCGCCTTGCAGGCGATCATCCTCGCGGGCCTCGAGGACGGCATCGGGTTGAGCCCCGGGTGCGCTCAGATAGGCAAGCGGTGAATACGCCTCGTCGTCATCGGCAGGCTTGTCGAACGAAACGTCCTGTCCGCCCAGCCGCGTCTCCATCTCGACGACATCCGAGACGCGCACGTTGAGGTCCGACGCGATGATTTCCGCTTCGTCGGTCGTCAGCGCCCCATGACCGGTTTTCATCGACCGGAGATTGAAGAACAGCTTGCGCTGTGCCTTGGTGGTCGCGACTTTCACGAGGCGCCAGTTACGGAGCACGTACTCGTGGATTTCGGCCTTGATCCAGTGCATTGCAAAGGACACGAGACGCACGCCGCGATCCGGATCGAATCGTTTGACCGCCTTCATGAGACCGATACTGCCTTCCTGGATCAGGTCGGCGTGTGGCAGGCCATAGCCCAGGTACTGGCGGGAAATCGACACCACCAGGCGCAGGTGCGACATCACGAGCTCGCGAGCAGCAGTGAGATCGCCCTCGTCGCGCAGGCGAACGGCCAGCGAATGTTCCTGCTCGGGGGTCAGCATCGGCAGGCGGTGGACGGCGGAGATATAAGCCTCCAGGTTGCCGACGGGCGGCAAGGCCAGCGACATCGCCGACCCCGATGCGGGAACCAGTGCGGTGCGGGGCATTGCGCTCATTGCGGTAACTCCTATGGAAAACGTCCGGGGGCAATTTTAGCAGTCCGACTTTGGGAGTGCTAAGAATCCGTTGCATGAAAACAGGTCGAAATGGAAGGTGCGGACTGATGGTCTGTACCGGCACGTCGGGCGGAGAGGACCGTACGGCGAGGAATTTCGACGACCAGGCGATTCGTCGCCCCATCGTGTTTCGACATGAACGCCATTGTACATTGTTTAATGCTATTGTCAATCGAAATTCAATAGTACTTGTCATCAGGAGAGGCAGTGGTCGCGCTGGTGGATAGAAACACGGCGACCCTTCATCCATCCACCTGCCATGCCGAGTGGCGATGCAAGTTCCAGGCCCAGCCTGATGTTTCAATCGTCACACTTCAATCTTCAGAACACTACGGGATCACAGGTCATGTTGACGCTGCACACCTACTTTCGAAGTTCCGCAGCCTATCGGGTTCGCATCGCGCTCAACCTGAAGGGTCTCGAATGGCAGCCGGCCATCGTCTGGCTACCTGCTGGAGAGCAAAGCCTCGTGTCCTACCAGGCCGTCAATCCGCAAGGTCTGGTACCGACCCTGATCGATGGCGAACGGCATGTCTCGCAGTCGTTGGCGATCCTGGAATACCTCGACGAAACGCGGCCGGCACCGCGCCTTCTGCCCGATGACCCGTTTGCGAGGGCGCAGGCCAGGTCGCTCGCCTTGCTCGTGGCCTGCGATATCCATCCGCTCAACAATCTGCGCGTGCTCAAGTACCTGAAGGGCTCGCTGGGCCAGAGCCAGGCGACGATCGACGAGTGGTACCGGCATTGGTGCCAGGAAGGGCTTGCTGCATTCGAGCGGGAACTCGACCGACTGCCTGCGCAACCGTTCTGCCTGGGCACATCGCCAGGCATCGCCGACGTCTGCCTGGTTCCGCAAGTCTTCAACGCGCGTCGCTTCGATGTCGACCTGACGCCATTTCCGAAGTTGATGGCGATTCACGACCGATGCGCCGCGCTCGACGCGTTTGCAAATGCAGCCCCAGGCAATCAACCGGAGTCGAACGACCCTCGCCTGTCAGGCTCCTAGCATCGCACTTGCGTATTCGGCCGCCGAGAAGGCCTGGAGGTCATCGATGCCTTCGCCTACGCCGATGAAGTAGACCGGAATGGGACGATCGCGATGGGCGTGGGCGAGCGCCGCCAGCGCTCCGCCCTTTGCCGTGCCATCGAGCTTCGTGACGATGAGCCCGGTCAAGCCGACCGCTTCGTCGAACGCGCGAGTCTGCGCCAGCATGTTCTGACCCGTGTTGCCATCCAGGACCAGCAGCGTCTCGTGAGGCGCGTCGGGCATCGTCTTGGCGATCACGCGCCGGATCTTGG
>JBGSTN010000524.1:0-2883 GCA_041736455.1 Burkholderiaceae bacterium
CAACCGGCACCGGACTACACCAAGCGGTTTGCCGCCGAATGCACCGCCTGCCACGGCGAGACCGGGCGCAGTGACATGCCCGGTATCCCGGTTCTCGCGGGTCAGCATCCGCTCTACGTGATCACGCAGCTGTTCCTGTTCCGCGAAGGTCGTCGTCACTACGAGCCGATGATCGCGCTTGCCAAGCAGATGAGCGACAAGGACCTGCGCGGCTTCTCGGACGCCATAGGCAGGTTGCCCGCGGTGCCTCCGCCTGCTTCGCCTGCGCCGACGATCGACCTGGCGCGTTTGAAGAAGGGCGAGGCACTCGCGCATGAACATCGATGCCTGTTCTGCCACGGCTCCGATCTGGCGGGTGGCGCTCAGGTGCCCCGCGTCGGCGGCCAGAAGGAAGACTACGTCCGCATGACGCTGCACGGCTTCAAGAGCGGGCAGCGCCCCGCGTATACACGGGCGATGACAGAAGCACTCAGCCAGGTGTCGGAAGACGATCTGGATGTGCTCGCGTATTTCGTCGCGAACATCCCCGCGGGTGGCGAGGTTCCAGCGGTCAGGCAGTGATCTGAGAGGCAGTTCGGCGCGCGCGAGGCCGCCGGCCTTGGCCACCCGAACCTCTCAGCGATCAGACACCAGCGGCAGCTGCGGGTCCTTCGCCCATTCTGTCAGCGAATTGTCATAGACAGACACATCGGCGTACCCCAACTGGTGCAACACGAATGCATCCAGCGTCGCCGCAATACCGCCTCCACAGTAGATCAGCGTACGCTTGTCCTTCGTGACGTGCGCGGCCTCGAATGCAGTGAGCGCGACGTCGGGCGGCACCAGCGCCATCG
Organism: Burkholderiaceae bacterium; assembly: GCA_041736455.1. Classification (GTDB taxonomy): domain Bacteria; phylum Pseudomonadota; class Gammaproteobacteria; order Burkholderiales; family Burkholderiaceae_E; genus JAUIAI01. The sequence goes on from JBGSTN010000524.1 coordinate 834, forward strand.
TCACCGGATCCCGCAGCGAAGTCGCCGGCACATTCACGCTTCCGGGAATGCGTCCCGGCCGGCCGTAGCGCGGACTGTGACCCGCATGCAGTTCTGCGCCGAGCGCATTGACAACGGTGACTTCCGGGTCTTCGAGCGCGGCGAGCACCGAGGTCCGATCGACGAACAGGCCCGACCGGGGTCTCGCGTCGAGGCGTGGTGCCGGTGCATAGCGCACACTGTTCGCTGCGGTCGGCCGCTTCTCGGCCAGCCATTTCTCCCAGCCGCCATCCAGCACCGCCGCACGGTCGAAACCGATCGCGCGCAGCATCCACCACAGGCGCGTGGCCCATTGCAGATTGCCCCGGCTGTACAGCACGACGCGCGAGTCGTTGCCGATGCCCAACGACGCAAAGCGACGGGCCGCTTCCTCTGGCGCAGGCATCGTGAATCGGAACGGACTGTCGATGACCGACAGGTCGCGTTGCAGGTCGATGTAGTTCGCGCCCGGGATGTGCGCCTGCGCGTGATCGGCCTCGCCATTGACCACTTCGTAAGGATCGTCCGGGCTATCGGCGACGAGGTACATCGTGCCGTCGAATACGCGAAGATCAGGCTGATCGAGGTGATCGGCCAGCCACGCGGTCGAGACCAACGCATCGGGGTACAGGTAGCGAGTGGTCATTGATGTCTCCGTGATCGATACGAGTCGAACGTGCGAGCGGCCCGCCGGTGTATTGAAAATCGGATCCGCAGGCATTCATTCACCATGATGCCAGTATCCGCCGGACCGAAGATGCCGGCAGGCCCGTCACGCCTTCCCGATGGCGCCGCCTCACGACGCTGGCGCAACACGGCGCATCGATGACGCGGAACAGGTCCGCGTACACTCACGCTTCATGAGAGCAATCAGTCGCACCATCCTCATCGGGTTGTTGACGGCGGCACCGCTGATCATCACCTGGCTGATCGTCACGTTCCTGTTCGATCAGTTGTCCCATATCGGCCTGCCGTGGGTCCGAGGGGTCGCCTATGGCCTGCGACCACGCTATCCGGCGGTCGCGGACCTGATGCTCAACGAAACCGTCCAGTACTCGGTCGCGGTGCTGATCGTGCTGGTCGGCCTGTTCTTCCTCGGTTGGGCGGCTGGTCGCGTGATCGGACAGCGCCTTATCCATCGCTTCGAACGCATGATCAATTCGATTCCGTTCGTCGATTCGATCTACCGTGCCAGCAAACGCTTCCTGTCCGTCGCCGGTGCGTCGCCCGGCGGTGAGCAGCGGGTCGTGCTGATCAAGTTCCCGTCGGATGACATGAAGACGATAGGCCTCGTCACCAAGCGCATGCGCGACGCCAGCAGCGGCGAAGGCCTGCTGGCGGTGTATATCCCGACCGCACCCAACCCGACCTCCGGTTACGTCGAGATCGTGCCTGCTCGCGACGTGGTCTTCCTCGACATGACGTTCGACCAGGCGATGTCGTTCATCGTCACCGGCGGCTCGAATGGGCCCGATGTCATCGACTACTACGGTGCGACGGTGCGCCGGCGGGCACAGGAGCCTCATCGGACAGCCGGCGCCGGATCGCCCGAAGCCGACAGGGTCACTGTCGCCTCGGGCGCCGATCGCGATCCACGCAGCCAGCACGCCGATTAGCACGAGCGCCAGGGCGCGTGACGCCGTGGCACCCGAGCCGGCCATTAGGACAAGCCTGGCGCAACGGGCTAGAATGGCGGTCGCGACCCGTTCGGGTACGCGCCCGTAGCTCAGTGGATAGAGTACTGGCCTCCGAAGCCAGGGGCCGCTGGTTCGATCCCAGCCGGGCGCGCCAATTCCGTATCATCCTGCCTACCGCCGGTCAGTCTCGGCGCGCGAAGAGCGCTCCCGGGTGCCTGGTGACTTCCCAAAGGTTCGGCTGAGGAGAATGTCGGCGTTCCTGACGGCTGGCTGATATTCGCGGCATCGAACTTCCCATCGAAGGCCTTGGCGACTTCCCCGACGCTCCCTGCCGGACCCCGGACTGCACCGCGACACGCCCGCGCGGCAACGTGGCTTCGCGTGCTGGTCGCGTT
>JBGSTN010000572.1:0-1727 GCA_041736455.1 Burkholderiaceae bacterium
ACCCAGGGTCGCCAGCACGGTGGGCAGGTTGCGCATCAGCGCGCCGTTGCCGCCATCGCCCGGGTTCGGGGCACCGGCGAGCGAACCGTCGTTCATGTATCGGACGATGCCGCGGCGGCAGGTATTGCCGCAATCGACCGGCTTGCCCTTGAACCATTCGACGAACGAATCGGCGATGTCGCGAACCAGCGCGTCGTCGCCCTGCCGATGGCGCTCCAGCGCCAGGGATCCGCCCTTCAACAGCGCGTCGCCCAACGCCAGGCTCATCGTTGTGTCATCCGTCACCTGGCCGGCCGGCAACTTGAGCCAGCCCCCGCCGATGATGTCACGATGGACACCGTACTGGTGCGCGATCTCGCGCGGCAGCATGAACTCGACCGTCGCGCCCAGAGCGTCGCCGATCGCAAAGCCCAGATAGGCGCCGAGTGCCCTGTCCGTCAACTCATGCATAACGGGCCAACACATCGTAGTGGCCGCCGATGGCGAGCACTTCCTGTTCGCCCTGCAAGACCTGCCCGGGCAACATTTCAGGGAACACGACGACCTTGCAGGCGGGCACCATGACCTCGAACACCCAGTCGCCGAAGCACGACGCATCTTCCTGCGACTGGCTGAACGACACGATGTTGTTGAGACGCACGGTACAGCGCCGGTCCTTCAGACTTCCGCTGATGATCTGTTCCTCGCAGTTGTTGCTGCCCCGCCAGAGGCGCAGATGTCGCGATTGCGGCATGCGGCCGCCCGCTCGACTCCGATGCAGCGACCATTGACAGAACTCGTAGAGCAGGTCCAGCTGCTGATCGATCTCGTTGCCGTTCAGCCGGCTGGCAGCCCTCTCGTTCGCATAGATCGTCCAGGCGGGTGACGCGACGCCGGCCAGAGGCACTTTGTGAAAGCTGGGTACCAGCCCGAAGCGACTCGCCACCCATCCCTTGAGCACGGCGCCAGCGGCCCCGTTGGAATCCATGCCCCAGCCCTGCAGCACCTTGCGCCAACTGCTGCGCCATTCGTGACGTGCCGCCGTACCGGTCGACGTGCGCGAGTGCGGATCGGCCTTGCGAAGCCCGAAGGCGTTGCTCTGATAGTCGACGAACACGGCATGCGCCTCGATGAAGTCATCGCTTGCCTCCAGCGATCGGAACAGTTCGGCATGGGACTCCCGGATACCGGCGATCGACAACGGCACCGGGTCGTCATTGAAGGCCGTGCTGGCCAGGACCCGCGCCGGCACGCCGACCCGATTGGCTCGACCACATGCGCCGGGCAGCCCGGGCCCATCGACCGGATCCACTCAGACCGGGCGGTTTTCGTTCGGATTGCGCACCGGACCCATCAGGGCGAGGCCTTCCTCGTAGGTGATGGTTTCGAAAGCCGTGTCGAACTTGAGCGCAGCGCTGGCCACTGCATCGAGCTTGCCGGCGGTGTCCTTCTTCTTGAGATCGTTCTTCTCCAGATAGAACAGGTCGAGCAGTTCGTTGTAGACGGTCGATTCGTCGATGGGCAGCACGTAGAACATCGCGCCGTTGCACGGCACCTGGTACTTCTTGGACAGGTCGATGTTGTTGCAGAACAGGAAGTACTTGCCGCCGGCGCTCAGCGCATCGCCGAGCACGTCCGCGACATCCTTCAGGTGCTCGAAGCTCAGCAGGTAACCCGCGAAGAACGCGATGTGCTTCTCGCCCGCATTGGCGATCGCCATGGCCTGCGCACAGAGCAGTTCGGGCGGA
>JBGSTN010000573.1:0-4345 GCA_041736455.1 Burkholderiaceae bacterium
AGGACAGCGTGCCGCAGTGCGGGCGCTGATCGACGCCGGCGCGGACACCTCGGCACTCGAAGATGGTCTCTACGAGGCGGTGACGATCGCCGCGGTTGCCGACGACGAGGAGACGCTGCGCGTCCTGCTCGCAGGCGGAGCAAGTGCGAAGCTGACGACGAGCCGGTACGACGGTACCGCGTTGATCGCGGCCGCGCACCTTGGCCACGAAGGCGTCGTCGAGCAACTGATCGAAGCAGGTGCACCACTCGATCATGTGAACAATCTGCACTGGACTGCGTTGATCGAAGCGGTCGTGCTCGGCGACGGCGGCTCGCGTCATCAGGCGACGGTTGCCGCGTTGCTCTCGGCCGGCGCGGACCGTCGCTTGACCGACAGAGAGGGTCGAACCGCCATCGACCTTGCTCGCGAGCGCGGCTACGCGGCAATGGTCAAGCTGCTGGTTGCCGGGCGCGCATCCAAGTGACCGATATCCGAACCGTCGGACGCGCGTTGCGCGGCATCGCATCCCTCGATGATGGGATGACGCGCGGTAGCAAGCATTTCATGCTTGGCTACGACTCGCCATCGGCAAGTCCGGGAATATCGATTTCCTTGCAGCGAAGGCTTGCAACGTCGCTCGCCCGATCTGGCGGTTCTTTCATGGCCACAGCACTGGAGAACGCTCGGCAGAAGTATGCCGCCTTCGGCTGAGGCGATATCCCCGCCGTTCTGGAGATGGTCGTCGACAGCGTGAAGCAAATCTCTGCCACCAAATCTTGAATGACGGGTTGCGGTTCCGGTTTCGGCTGGTGCCGGTCCATCTGGTTCGACCGCTGCAGTCGTCCGCTTTGGCAGAGCGCTGAATCAGGTGACTGTGTTAGCCCGAATCCGATTGTTCCTGGCGTTGTGTTCGAGTTCGACCATGCCGAGCTCTTCGAGCAATGGCGGCAGGTAGACGCCGAACCTGCCTCTGAAGCCTTTCTTCAGTCCGTACCAGCCCCCGATCGGGTTTGCCGGCGAGCGGCCCCAGGCCTCGACAGTTCCTTCCTTCGCCGGTTTCTGTTCGTCGGCACCGCCGAGGTCGACCCAGTCTGCGGTCTTGGCGAGCATGTCGTACAGGTCCTGCACACATCGGGCATCGTACTGCAGCACCGTGGTGCCTACCGTACAAACGAGGATCTGCTTCCCGTCCTTCTCATCGACATGCATCGTGTATTCGGAAGTGCCTGGTGCCGTCTTGAGTTTCCAGGGATTTTCCCTGGTTCGGTTCAGCGCGAACGCCATGATCATTCCTTTCGTGCGGAACAGGCAAAGGGTCGGTTGCGTGCGTGACTTCCGTTCTTCAATGACCCGGATCCTGACCTCGGCGCGCTGCTGGAGCGTGCAGTGGCGTCCGAACCCACTGGCAGTCTAACGCAGCTCTGACAGAAAGCGCCACATCGGTTTCTTCTCTCGCCAACGCTCAGGCAACCGATCGTTCAAGCGACCCAGCCCATGCGGCCCACGCACTCGACAACGTCGTTCGGCGGGATCTCGTGTTCTTCGCCAACCACCGCGGTTGCGCCCGGGCGCCACGGCAGCACATGCGGCTTGAATGTCACCAACGAATAGTTGAGCAGCGCAAGTCCGGCACCGTCGGGCGAGAACGTGGGACAAAGGGTCCGACCGCCACCGTTGTCCACTGCGAGCCAGTCGCTACCATCGGCGCGGTCGTGCATCCGTGTCGTGCTGTCCCGCGAATAGACGACATGTCGCCCGTCTGGCGAAACATCGAACGCCCCACGCGACCCGTCGACCACCACGCGGCCGATGCGCGAAACGCGCGTGAAATGCTTGTCGTACACCCACAGCGACTGGTCCAGCGCGCTGCGCACGACGAGCTGCAGGCTGTCGCCGAGCCAGATCGGTTCTTCGTGCTGATCGATGCGCCATTGTCGCTACCGACGCTGCAGCTGCCACCTCCGCCGCAGCCCAGGGAGGACACGGATCAGGCGGCGGCGGCGATCATCAACTGGCGTCGTTTGAGGCGGTCTGATCTACGGTCGGGTCTCGTGTTCATCGTTCGCTTTTCTTGTGTCCTGGTCGTGTCTTGCTCGCCCGCCCGGATTCGCTTCGTCCGTATCCTGCGCGCCGATTGTGTCGGTCCATCAACGGATGCCTGAGCTCGATGAAGCGATTCCCCGGCTGGACGTCAGCCCAGGCCGGGGAAGAGGAGCGATGCACTGGTGATGCCTGTGTGTCGGCGAGAACGCTCCCGACACTGGTTCCCTTTGCAGCTCACGCGCCGGGTCCCGGGGATGCGACGGTCAGGTCAGCATCGTTTCGAACACTGTCTTGATCGTCGCGGGTTACCCATGAGTGTCCGCGTCGCGCGAAAAGGTTCAACGGCGCGAGGAACAAGCCGATGGCGTCATCGCACGTGAAGCCATCGGTCAGCGCAAGCCGGACCCCCGATCCCTGACTCGATCGTTCGAACGCTACCGGGGTTCATGAGACGACGATGGCCAGACTGGCCATCCCTGCCTCCCCAAGTTCGAGGACAAGACTGCGCGGGCATGGCAGGTATTCGACGAAAGCGATCGGACACTCATATAGTTTGAACAGTTGTTTCAACCGACTGGTTAACATGACCACTCCAGGGAAACCATCATCGCCGCGTGGCTCAGCCGTCGCGTCGCCGCTGTTCTCCAAAGCCGAACTGGGCGAAACCAGGTCGAAGATTCTCGAGGCGGCGTTTCGACGTCTGTCGACCGAGGGATACGGAGCGCTCAGCGTACGCGAGATCGCCAAGGACGCGGGCGTCAATCACGCACTCATCAATTACTACTTCCGCACCAAGGATCAGTTGGTGATCGAGGTACTCGATGTTGCCAACCGGCGATTGCTGGCCCGGCAGGCGTCGATGTACCAGGGGCCTGCAAGCTTTGCCATGAAGTGGGCCGAGGCGCGGCGCTTCTATGAAAGCGATCTCGCATCGGGTTTCGTGCGGGTGCAGGCCGAACTCTGGGGCGCCAGTCTGTCCAACCCCGACCTGCGCGAAAAGTTCCTGCCGCGTCTGTTGGCTTGGAAGAAAGTCGTTCTCGGCGTCGTGCAGGAGGTGCTGGACGCACTCGAAGCCCAGGGAAATCCGTTGCCACCGCCGATCACCGCCGAAGTGGTCGCCTGCTGGATCTCCGAGTTCTGGCTCGGCATGGAGTTCGCCGACCTGCTGCAGGTCGAGGAAGAGCAGATCGCGCATCGCAAGGCACTCGACGCCGTGCAATGGCTGCTCGAGACGATCGAGAGGCGTTCCACCACGGAGCCGACCGAAATGCGCAGCAACGACTCGCGAAAACGCTCCAAGGCACGCGCCACCCCGGGCTCGAAGAAACGATCGGCCGTGAAACCTGCCAAACGCTCGACCAAGGGCTCGGCCGCGCATCCAGGGCCGGGGTCGGCTCCAACAGGGAGGAAGTGATGAAGGCGACGATTCCCGAAAGACTGCGCAGGGTGGTTGGCGCATTGCCGACCGCCGGGCAAGTGCCGCCCGAGACGCAGTATCCGTTCGAGACCATCCGGCCAGTCCGCGAGGGCCATGTCGATCGTGACGGCGTCAAGCTCTGGTACGCCGTGTGGGGCGACAGCGGACCATGGCTGGCGTTCGCGCCTCCGTTCCAGATCGTGCATACGCAATTGCTCAAGGCGACGGTACCGTACCTGTCGCAGCATTTCCGCGTCGTCACCACCGATGGCCGTGGCAACGGTCGCTCGGATCGGCCGCAGGGGCAGCAGGCCTACGGCTTCGACCACTTCTTCGCCGACTTCGTGGCGGTAATCGATCACGTGGGTGTCGATCGCGTGGCGCTCGTCGGCACCTCTGCGTCGGGCCTGACCGTTCTGCGGCTGGCCGCAGAGCAGCCGCAGCGCGTGACCCACGTCATCGTCGCCGGCGGCTTTGCAGACTCGCTCGTCAGTGACGACAGTGCTGTCGAACGGGTGCAGGCCGAACGAGCTCGCCTGCTCGGCGACTGGCCGACGTATCTCGACGTCTTCATGTCGTCGATCTTCACGGAGCGGCATTCCACCAAGCCGTTCGAGGATGGCGTTCGCTATGCCTGTGCCACCAATAGCGAAGTGCTCGACTGGTGCAGGATCGGATGGCTAGATAATGACGCGCGCGAGTTCGCGCGGCGTGTCCGATGTCCGACGCTCGTGATCCACGGCGACAGTGACGGCCGCGTCGCCTACGAGCGAGGCCAGGCGATCCATGCCCTCGTGCCGGACTCGAAGATGCTCACCATCCAGGGCGGAGGCCATGTGCCGGCGGCACGAGACCCCGTTGCGTTCAATCTCGCACTGCGCGATTTCGTCGCCGGCACGCCGC
>JBGSTN010000127.1:0-5807 GCA_041736455.1 Burkholderiaceae bacterium
TCATCGCATACAGCACCGAACTCATCGACGCGATGCCGAGCGCGCCGCCAAGCGTTCGGAACAGCCCGCTGGTGGCGGTCGCAATGCCGATCAGGGGCGGGCGCACCGATGCCTGGATGGCGACGATCGACGCAGGGATCGTCAGGCCGACCCCGGTCCCCATGACGAACAGGCCCACGAACAAGAGCCAATCGGTTCGAAAGCCGGCGAAGCCCAGCATCATCGCGCCCGATGCGGCGAACAAGGTGCCGAGCGACAGCAGCAGTCGCTGTCGCATGGCCGTCTGCATCGCCTTGCCGCTGATGAACGAGCCCAGCGGGACACCGATCGTCAGCGGCAGCATCGCGACCGCCATGCGCGCCGCGTCGACATCACCGAGCGTCTGCAACGCCAACGGCACCAGCACGATGCTGCCGTACATCACGAGGAAGGCCACGGCGAGCACCATGCAGCAGATCACCATGGTGCGATTGACGAACAGTTCGGGGGGCAGGATCGGATCCGGCGCGATACGCTCACGCTGGTACAGCAGCACGCTGGCGACTGCGCAGGCGCCGACGATGGTCAGCGAGGCCGGATCGGTGATCGCATGACCGTGGCCGATGCGCATCAGCGTGACCATCAGGCTCGCCAGGGCGATGGCGAGCCAGAGCGCGCCGGCATAGTCGATTGCGACCGACCTGCCGCCACGCGGCAGCGAGCTCAGGCCCTGCCTCGTGATCATCCAGGCAAGAATGCCCAGCGGAATGTTGAGCAGGAAGACCGCACGCCAGCTGACCCACTGGCTCAGCAACCCGCCCAGAATCGGCCCCGTCACCGCCGCCACCGCGAACACACCCGACAGGTAACCCTGGTAACGGCCGCGCTGCCGGCGCGGCACGATGTCCGCGATGATCGTCTGCACCAGGACGATCAGGCCGCCGCCTCCAATTCCCTGCAACAGGCGAAACGCAAGCAGTTGCGGCATGGTCTGCGCGGCTGCACTGGCAATCGACGCGGCCAGGTAGATGAAGATCGCCGTCGACAGGACGGGCCAGCGTCCGAACAGATCGGACAGCTTGCCGTGAATCGGTGTGGCGACCGTTGCCGTGACAAGGTAGCCCGCCACGACCCATGGCATCAGGGCTTCACCGTGCAGATCGACGGCGATCGAATAGAGCGCGATCGCCACGATGGTCTGGTCCATCGCCGCGAGAAACATCACGAGTACCAGTCCCCAGATCACGCCCTTGATCTGCTCGTGGGAGAAGTACTGCGCGCCAGGAATGCCCGCGGAACCTTCGGCGCCGGAATTCGACGGAGCCGGCACCGGCAACCTCATGCGTGGCCGGTCACGAGAATGCTTGTATGCCCGTCTGGGCGCGACCGAGTATCAGCGCGTGGACGTCATGGGTGCCTTCGTAGGTGTTGACCGCTTCCAGATTCAGCATATGACGGATGACACCGTATTCGTCGCTGACGCCGTTGCCGCCGAGCATGTCGCGCGCCATGCGGGCAATGTCGAGCGCCTTGCCGCAGGAGTTGCGCTTCATGATCGATGTGATCTCGACCGCCGCGGTGCCTTCGTCTTTCATCCGCCCCAGGCGCAGGCAGCCCTGCAATCCGAGCGTGATCTCGGTCTGCATGTCGGCGAGCTTCTTCTGCACGAGCTGATTCGCGGCGAGAGGGCGACCGAACTGCCTCCGATCCATCGTGTACTGGCGCGCGGTGTGCCAGCAGGTTTCCGCGGCACCGAGTGCGCCCCAGGCAATGCCATAGCGCGCAGAGTTGAGGCAGGAGAACGGCCCTTTCAATCCTTCGACGTCAGGCAACATCTGCGTCTCGTCGACGTACACCGAATCCATCACGATCTCGCCCGTGATCGATGCACGCAGGCTGAACTTGCCTTTGATGGCGGGCGCCGTGAGACCGGCCATTCCTTTCTCGAGAATGAAACCGCGAATGCGACCATCGTGGTCGCCCCCCTGGCACTTCGCCCAGACGACGAAGACGTCGGCGATCGGCGAATTCGAGATCCACATCTTCGCGCCGCTGAGTTCGTAGCCGTCTGCGACGCGGCGCGCCCGGGTCTCCATCGAACCCGGGTCGGACCCATGGTTCGGCTCGGTCAGTCCGAAGCAGCCGATCCATTCGCCTGACGCGAGTCTGGGCAGATACTTGCGACGTTGTTCCTCGCTGCCGAATTCGTGGATCGGCAACATGACGAGCGAGGATTGCACGCTCATCATCGACCGATAACCCGAGTCGACGCGTTCGACTTCGCGGGCGATCAGTCCGTAACTGACATAGTTGAGTCCTGGTCCGCCGTATTCTTCCGGAATCGTCGGCCCGAGCAGGCCCAGTGCGCCCATCTCGGTGAAGATCTCCGGGTCGCATCTTTCGTGACGGAACGCCTCGAGCACGCGCGGCGCGAGCTTGTCCTGGCAGTAGGCGGCAGCGGCCTCCCGCACCATCCGTTCATCGTCGCTCAACTGATTGTCGAGCAACAACGGATCTTCCCAGTTGAATGAGGCTTTGACAGGCTTGAGCATCGGGGGCTCCGTGAGGTGGCGTATGGGCTGGAGGCACGATCGGACCGATCGCTCGAGCATGCAATTCTATGTCACCGACTCCACGCCATCGCAGGCCGGCATTGTCGCGCTCATGGCGGTTGCCGGACGCAGGTCCGCATGCCCGTCAGGCGCGATAGAGCACCGGAAACTCGGGCCCGTCGAACGCGTCGCCATCGTCGTAGACCAGATCGGGGAACGCGGGCGAAGTCCGGCCCGGTCGCTTCACGAAGCGGGCGTCGTCGCCGACCCAGCGGATCGACGTGACTCGGCGTCGTATGGTGGAGGCATTCGCCGGTGCGCCGTGCAGGATGCCGAAGTCGAACGCGATTGCGTCGCCCGGTTCCACGGCCCACGACAACACCCGGAACTCGTCACGCCGCGCATCGATGTCGGGAGCCGCTTCGGATGCGTCGTCGGGATAGAGATCGGTGCCGTCGAAGCGCATGGGTCTGAAATTCGTGCCCCACGCATGCGAACCGGCCACGAACTCGATGCTGCGTTCGAGCGGCACCGGATCCAGCGGTATCCAGAAGCTCACCGTCTGCGTGCCGTCGACGAGGTAGTAGGGACGATCCTGATGCCATGGCGTCACGACGGAATTCCCGGGTTCCTTCACCAGCACGTGGTCATGGAAGATCCGTGCGGTCTGCGAGCGCATCAGTTGCGCGGCGATCGCTGCCATCGGCGAGTTGACGACCAATGCCTTGTAGCCGTCGAATCGCGACCATACGCAGTAGTCCTGGAAGAAGGGAGCGGTGCCATCATCCGGGCGGTACGTCCGCTCGCGCCAACTCGGTGACGCCTTGTTCTGTTCGATCGCCGTGCGAACACCATCGACCCAGGGCAGAAGGGCGCCTTTGATCAGGACGGCGCCGTCTTGTCGGAATGCAGCCAGTGTCGTCGGCTCGACGATCAGGGAATCCATCGCAATACGCTCCATGTCGTTGGTCAGTTCGTACCTGCAGGTGTCGTCCAGCGATCGAGTCCCGCGCGCAGGTCATCGGGCCAGGGCAATGCGCGACCGGTATCGATATCGATGCAGGCCAGCACCTGCTTCATGCGAACGCGCACGTCGTTGCCGCAGCGCGCTTCGCGCGTCAGGTGGACCGATGAGTTCCCGATGCGCGTGACGTCGAGGGCGAACACGACCTCGTCGCCGTGCCGGGACGGACCGGCGAAATCGCATTCGATGTGCACCGTCGGCACACCCATGCGCCGGTCGCGATGCAGGGCCGCGAAATCGGTGCTGAACTCGGCGTTGAACCAGTCCTCGACATGATCATTGAACAGGGCGAAGTATTGCGGGTAGAACACGATACCCGCAGGGTCGCAGTGCGAAAACCGGATCCGGTAACTACGCTCGAAAGCCATCTCGTCGGCGTCCTTTCAACAACGGGGTGATGAGTACGATTGCAGGCGACGACCGTTCTAGGTCACGGCCTGTCGCGTCGTGAATGCCGGATTCGACCAGCTTCCGTCCGCCAGGATATCGGCGAGCCGGCTGGCGGCGTCGAACGCATCCACGTATCGCAGGTATAGCGGCGCAAACCCGAAACGCATGATATCCGGTGCCCGGAAGTCACCGACCACGCCAGCTGCGATAAGCGCCTGAACCACGGCGTAGGCCTGGTCGCCATCGGGCAGGGCGAGGCTGGCCTGGCATCCTCGCCGATCGGGATCGTCGGGCGTCAACACGGTCACACCATGACCTTCACAGGTCGCTCGGACACGAGCGACGAAGATGTCGACCAGACGGGATGCCTTGGCGAAAAGCGCAGGCATGCCGTGAACGCGGGCCGCTTCGACCATCAGATCCAGCGCCGCGTCCAGCGCCACCATCGAGAGAATGGGTGGCGAACCGCAGAGATACCGGGATATGCCGGCTGCAGGTGCATAGGCCGTGTCGAACGCGAACGGCGCGGCATGACCCATCCATCCTGCCAGCGGTTGTACGAACCGGTCCGCATGGCGCCGCGCCACGAACACGAATGCGGGGGCGCCTGGTCCGCCATTCAGGTACTTGTAGCCGCAACCGACGGCGAAGTCCACGTCGGCGCCATTCAGGTCGACAGGCAGGGCGCCGGCGGAATGGGCGAGATCCCAGAGCATCAGTGCCCCTGCCTCGTGCGCAGTCCGCGTGATGGCCGCCATGGGCAGGCGCGAGCCCGTGCGATAGTCGACTTCGGTGAGCATCACGACGGCTATCGAATCGTCGATGGCGCCGGCGAGTTCGTCGCGTGCGACCAGGCGTAGCCGGTGATGTCCGCCGAGTTGATCGACGAGTCCCTGGGCGATGTAGAGGTCGGTCGGGAAATTGCCGATGTCGGACAGGATCACACGCCGGTCCGGGCGCATGGCGAGTGCGGCGGCGAGCACCTTGAACAGGTTGACGGATGTCGAATCCGCGACGATCACTTCATCGGGGTGGGCACCGATCAACGAAGCGACCTTCGCACCTGCCGTGGCCGGGAGAGACATCCATCCTGCGCCGTTCCAGCTTCCGATCAGCCCGTTTCCCCACTGTGAGTGGAGCGCCTGTTCGATGCGCGACGGCGTATGGGCGGGCAGCGGACCCAGCGAATTGCCATCGAGGTAGATGAGCGACGAAGGCAATGCGAATCGATCGCGAAATGGTGCCAGCGGGTCGTCCCGATCGAGGGCTTCGCAGGTTTCACGGAAAGCGGAATCGGTCATGGTCGTCTCAATTCATCGCGTGGAAGAAAGCGCGTCGTGCGTGGTGACTGGCACCTGCACCGGTCACGGCTGAAGCAGCAATGCCCGGGCGGCGGGCAGGCGGTCGGTTTGCCGTCCGATTCGTCAGTTGCCCGAAGCGGTCAGCCAGCGGGACAGCAGTGCGATATCCTCGGGAAACATCTGGCCGCGCTCGCTCTGCAGCACGTGGCCATCGCGCCCGCGAACCACCGTCACCGGCAAGCCGCGCGGCTTCGGCAACACCTTGGCCAGGGGTTCATCGACCCAGGTGGACGGGAACGCATACCCTTTCGCCACAAGATGTGCGCGGGCCACTTCCGGCGTCTTGTCGATGGACAGACCCAGCACCTGCAACCCGTCGGCCTCGTGGTTTCGCCAGAGCTTGTCGATTTCCGGGCTCTGCAGTGCACAGAACGGGCACCAGCTCGCCCACCAGTAGATGACGAGGATCCGACCTTCGAATGCGCCGGCGGCCACTGTGCGGCCGTCGAGCAGCTTCACCGCCGGCACCTCGAGCCTGCTGCCCGGATCCGGCAAGGGGAT
>JBGSTN010000580.1:0-1681 GCA_041736455.1 Burkholderiaceae bacterium
GGCGGCGCGGTAGTCGGCCACGATGCCGGGAATCTCATCGGTGCGCAGCGCGCGCGGTTCGGAGGTGTCGACGAATTGCGGTTCGCCATCGCGGATCAGCACGGTCTTCGCCTTGGCGCGAATGGCCGAGGGCGCTACGGGGGCGGCATGGCCGGGTTGCAGGTCGACATGCGAAATGCGTCCGACATGCCAGAGCTGGGTGACGATGCAGCCGCCTGCGGCGTGAACGCCGTCGGTGACCCGTCGCCAGGCCGCGAGCTGGCCTGGCGCATAGAGGCCGGGCACGTCGGAATAGCCCTGCGCCTGCGCGGTGATCGCGGTGGCTTCGGTGATGATCAGACCCGCACTCGCCCGCTGACGGTAATACGCGGCGACGAGATCGGTCGGCGTCGCGTCGGGGGAACGGTTGCGGGTGAGCGGCGCCATCACGACGCGATTGCGCAATCGCAGATCACCTGCGGCGAGGGGTTTGAAGAGATCAGGCATCGAGGTCCGTTGGTTTTGCAGCCAAAACGCCATTCTGCCTTACTGCGCGCGGCCGATTCAGCGAGAATGGACGTCAGTCATCAACCGAATGCGATTCACTTGCCGTAGTCGTCGGGCCCGGGCCGGCATGTCGGACAGGTCGGCGCAGCCAAGCAGCGTGAAGCGCGAAACACTCCCGGCCATCGAACGTTCGTCCGGCGAACGGCAGCATACCGACCTCGTTGTCCGTATTGCCCGAACCGAAGATCTCTTGAGCAAGGCGCGCGCGATCCGCCGGCTCGCGTTCCTGCGCGTTGCGCCGCGATATGCGCCGGTCGTGGCCCGACCGGACCCGATGGATTACGACCCGCATTCGATCGTGTTCCTGGCCGAATCGCGTTCCACCGGATTGCCGATCGCGTCGGTCCGGATCGAATCCGGTCGCGGTGAGACGTTCTATCCGACCGACCATTATCCGATCCCCGCGCGTATCGATCGCCAGGCCAGTGCCTATGTGACTCGCCTGGCCGCGCAGCCAGGGCGCGACGGTCATCGGGCAACGACGCTGCTCATCAAGGCCGCCGCCCATTATTGCCTGGCGATTCAACTGGACTGGATGATTGCGCTGGCCGTGCCGCCGCGCGATCGTCACTACAGGCATTACGGACTGGCGCCGCTGCCGGAGTTGCCCGATCTATTGCCGATGCCCGACGACGATCGCAAGAAATGCCGGGTGATGGCCTGCCAGTTGTTCGAACTGGAACAGGCGTGGCGCGCTGCGGCGCATCCGATGCACGCCGTGATGTATGCCAGACCTTCACCAGAGATCGAGATCTTCGATGAGGTGCGCGGGGATTGGGCGGTCCGCGCAGGCGCTGCGGCTGCGTCGGCGAGTTGTCCGCTCGATGATGACATCGGCCTACCGATCGTCTGACAAAGGCTCCGCTAGCGCAACCTCAGCCACCGCTCATCCGGAGATTCGTGTCCGAGGGGCGAGGCACGTGACAATGTGAAGCAATTCACCTTGGCCACCCAGGCCGGAAGCTTCACGTGTCGATGCACGAGTCTCGTCAACCACGGATCCCGGCAACCAACGCTGGTCGACGAGTCGATCGCCTGTTGCAGGGCCTGACCGCCGTCGTGGCGCTGGCCATCGTGGTTGGCGCAGCCTGGGTCGGATCGCTGTTCGTCGAAGTGAGTGCGCGCGGCACGCCGA
>JBGSTN010000283.1:0-1545 GCA_041736455.1 Burkholderiaceae bacterium
GGTCATCACTCGCGACGGCAGTCTCGACCGGCCAAGGATGCGCGACATCGTCTTTGCCGACACGGCATCGCGACGGCGCCTCGAGGCGATCCTGCACCCGATGATCGGCAAGGAGTGCGACCGACAGCTCTTGCTGGCCGATGGTCCCTATGTCGTCATGGCCGTGCCGCTGCTGGTCGAATCGAATCAATGGCGCAAGCGCGTGCATCGTGTGCTGGTCGTCGATTGCGACGAAGACACGCAGGTGGCGCGCGTCGTCACACGCGGGCTGACCGAAGCCGCCGTTCGATCGATCATCGCCGCGCAGGCGAGCAGGCAGGCCCGGCGTGACGCCGCCGATGAAATCCTCGAGAACGACTCGACCATCGAAGCGGCGATCGCCAAGGTCGACGTGCTGCATCGCCTGTACCTGGAACTGGCGCAGGCACATCGCGCCGCGCCCGAGGGCTCCGTGTCTTGATTCTTTACGAATACCCACTCACCGAGCGGATTCGTTCCCTGCTCCGGCTCGAGGACGTATTTCAGCGCGCCACGTTCTTTCGCGACGGAGACGGCCACCATCAACACGTCTGCGCGCTCGCCTCGCTCTTCGATCTGCTAGACCTGACGGCACGCAGCGATCTGCGCAGTGATCTGATGGCCGAGCTCGACGCCCAGGGACGCGCGCTGAGCGGATTCCGCGGCGCACCGTCCGTGTCGACACCGGCACTGGAGAACCTGCTGACCGATGTTCGAAAGTGCCACGAGACACTGGCTGCGTCTGGCGGCAAGCCCGGCCATGCGCTGCGCGACAATGAATGGCTGATGGCCGTGCGCAGCCGCACGTTGATCGCCGGTGGCGCCGCCGACTACGACATGCCCTCGTTCTGGGCCTGGCAACATCTGCCGGTCGAGCGCCGCCGAGCCGATATCGATCGCTGGCTCGCCCCTTTCCGTCCTTTCGAAGCGGCACTCGCACTGGTGCTGCGTCTGTTGCGCGAAAGCGGCTCGTCGCTGGATATCGAGGCATCGGATGGCAGTTGCCAGCACGCGCTGGGCGGCCAAACCTATCAGCTCGCGCAATTGCACGTCGATCCCGGCCTCGGTGCGATCCCGGATATCAGTGCCAACAAGTATCTGCTTTGGATACGCTTCAGTTCGATGAACGAGGCAGGTCGACTGCAGGCGCTCGAGCGGCCCGTCCGGTTCAAGCTCACGCTGTGCAATCTGCAATGACCCGTCCGCGCGATGACGAAGAAACCACACGACGATTCCGTGATCCTGGTGACCCGCCCGAGCTGCGGTGAGTCCGCCGTGTTCTCGCCGGCAAATCCCTACCGTCCGTTCTGCTCGAAGCGCTGCAAGGCCGTCGACCTGGGTGCCTGGGCAAACGAGGAATACCGGATACCGGGCAGCACGCCCGACCTGTCGTCCGACGACCCCGATTCGCAGCCCTGACGGGCGCCGGGATCAGCCGCCGCGAAACAGCTTGCCGATCATCGCGATGCCATGCGCACCCGAGGCCCGCGCATCCGGCAGGTCATCGGCGCTCAGCCCGCCCAGGCC